>PEUO01000143.1 GCA_002780715.1 Deltaproteobacteria bacterium CG03_land_8_20_14_0_80_45_14 | reverse complement strand
GGAAAAAAGCAGAGGGAAATTGCTGATCTTCCCTCTCTCAAAAGACTGTCGCAGGCATTTAAAGACCGAGTTAAAGACAATCAAATTGTTAACATTTATAAAAAATATGGAACCCCCATGCTGGTTTCCATCATGAACACCATTGGCGCCTTTCCTACCCAATATTGGGCCAAAGGGACTGTAGAGGGATGGGAAGGGATCAGCGCTGAAAGCCTGATGGAACGCTGTGAAGTGACTTCCTCAGCCTGTCCTCATTGCTTTATGTCCTGTGGAAAAATCTCTGAGGTCCGAAAAGGTAGACATCGAGGCCTCCGCATCAGGGGCCCCGAATATGAAACCATATATGCCTTCGGGGGGCTCTGTATGGTTAAATCTATCGAAGAGATCATTTACCTCAACGACCTGTGTGACCGTCTGGGTATGGATACCATTACAGCAGGAAACTTAGCTGCCTTTGCTATTGAGGCCTCAAAAAGAAAGAAGATAAAAGACAAACTCAGTTATGGAGATGTGGATGGAATTTCTGAAATTTTAAAAAAAATCGCTTACCAAAAGGGAGTGGGCAAGATCTTATCCGGAGGGGTACGACATGCGGCAGAGGTTTGGGGAATGGAAGATGAAGCGATCCATGTGAAGGGTTTGGAACCTGCCGGTTTCGACCCTCGGGTATTAAAAGGGATGGGGCTTGCTTATGCCACATCGGATCGGGGGGCTTGCCATCTGAGGGCGACCTTCTATAAGTCTGAACTTTCTGGGCAGATTGATCCTGATCAAATAAAGGGGAAGGCCAAGCTTTTTGTGGATTATGAGGACAAGATGACTCTTTTCGATGCCCTGATCCTCTGCCGGTTTTATCGGGATTTAATCACCTGGAAGGATCTCCAGGAGATTATAAAATTTACTTGCAACCTTTCGCTTGAAAAGAAAGGCCTAAAAACTATGGCTTCCGGAATTATCAATCTCGCGCACTCTTTCAATCAACAAGAAGGAGTGACGAAAAAAGAAGATAAACTGCCTCGTCGATTCTTTCGAGAGGTTCTCCAGGGAACGGAAAAAACGATTCAACATGAAGATTTAGAGTTCATGCTGAAAGAATATTACCAATTGAGAGGATGGAATTAGGGGGTTTACCTCCTGTTAATAATTATGATAATATTGGAATGGTGGAATAATGGAATAGTGGGGGAAAGGGTGATTTATGGTTTTAAAAAGTTTAAAGGCAAAGATCCTCCTCATCGTTATCATTGCCGTCGTGGCGATTGAAGGGGTCTTCCTTTATCTCAACATTCGTTCTCTCTCCCGGCAGATCCTTGACAAAACAGAAGAGGAAGCGTTCAACCTCAGCGAGACTATCCGTTTGAGTATTCGCTATGCCATGATCAAGGATCGAAGGGATGAATATCAGCGAATCATCGATGATGTCGCCCGGAGAAAAGGAATCGCTGAGGTCAGAATTTTTAACAAACAGGGTATGATCACGGTCTCTTCGGATAGCACGAAGGTTGGAACCGTGGTCGACAAGCAGGCCGAAGCCTGTTATGGATGTCACAGGGAGGACGAGGCAAAAGTCCTTCTACCCTCCGATAGCAAAACCCGCATTTATCATACAGAAAAGGGAAGTCTTCTTGGATTGATCAACCCTATTTATAATGAACCCTCCTGTTACCCCTGCCATCCCAAAACCTTGAATGTCCTTGGCGTCCTTGACACGAAAATCAGTCTTGAAGAGTTCGAAAAGGAAAAGGCTCAAATCTACAACAGGATGATGATCTCAGGAATCGTCAGCGTCATCATCCTGAGTTTTTTGTTAAGTTTACTCCTTACCCGATTTGTGAACCGACCCATCGATAAACTCCTGGCAGCCACAAAGAAGGCTGCCCATGGAAATTTAGATCAGACTGTGGGGATTCGGTCTCATGATGAGCTTGGAGAGCTTTCTGATTCATTCAACAATATGATCTTAGAACTGAAGCGATCTCGTGATGCCATTGAGGAATGGACTCAAACCCTCGAGCAACGTGTTCAGGAGCGTACCCAGGAACTTCAGCAAGTGCAGGATCAACTTATCCGTGCCGGGAAGATGGCCGCTCTGGGAGAACTTGCCGCAGGGGTGGCTCATGAGATCAACAATCCCCTCACCGGGGTTCTCACCTTCAGTTCCCTGATGCTTAAAAAGGTGGATGAAACACATCCTTGGAAAAAAGATTTAGAGAATATTGTTCAACAGACCACTCGATGCCGAAATATTGTAAGGGGGCTTTTAGACTTCGCTCGCCAGAGGAAACCAGATAAGAAAGAATGGGATATCCACACATTACTTGACAATACGGTCACCCTTGTTGAAAAACAAGCCCCATTTCAGAATATTAGAATCGTGAAGGAATTTAAAGCAGGGACCCCATTGCTTTTCGTCGATGCAGACCAGGTTCAGCAGGTTTTTATGAATATTCTTCTTAACGCAGCCGATGCCATGGCAGGAAACGGCGGCACCCTGACGATCAAAACAGAATTAAAGGACAAGATGGCCGAAATTTCATTCACCGATACAGGGTGTGGTATGAACAAAGAACATCTCTCCAAACTCTTTGCTCCTTTCTTTACGACCAAAGAAACAGGCAAAGGAACAGGGTTGGGATTGGCGATCAGTTATGGAATCATTCAAAGCCACAATGGCGAGATCGAAGTGGAAAGCGAGATAGGAAAAGGATCCACCTTCCGGATTAAACTTCCAATAGAAAAGCAAAATGGGGAGTTGGGGAGATCGGGAGATTAGGGGAAAGAAAGAGTTTGATTAAAAATTTTGGGGTGAGGGTGAAACACGGTCTTTTCTGAAACGGACCCTGGTTAAGAGGTTAATTTTACATTCTTTATAAATTCAGCTAAACGATTTTCAGCTTCCTCCTCTTTCTCAAAACCGACTACACCCAGAAGATAAAACCCTTTCTGAAGGACGATAACCTTCCCTTGATAGGGGTCTTCTCCCTTCAAGGCCCTGGTCCCAAATTCAATTAAACTTCCAGAAGAAACCTTTCCTTTTTTGGAGAGATCATCTTTATAAACCTTTAGAGCATTCATCGCTTCCTGAGAATCTTTAAAAATGGCCAAAAAAAGATGGAATTCCGTGTCCCCAGTTTTTGCTTTGTCTTTATCCTCAACCTTAACCTTAACCTCAGCCTTTGCTTTAGCCCCAGCCTGAACCTCAACCTTCTCTACATAGATTCCTTGGAACCCCCTTTTTAAAAATTGATGTCCTAAAAGGCCTTCGGGAAAGTATTGGATAGAACCTGGTTTGAGTCCATGCTTAGGAAAATAACTAATCTCTTTGGGAGGGAGTGAAGAATCCAACATCTTTAATAAGATGAGTGTAGAAAATTGTCTCAGGATATCAGGATTTGATTCTGTAGCATAGGCCATGACAAAATATTTGCCTTTGTAAAAGAAAGAGGAATGATCATCAAGGAAGGAATCCAATCCAAATCCTCCAGGCCGATCCTCATTTCTAAACCTTGAAAATATTCCAAAGGCCTGAAGCACATTCCCCATATCATAAATATCCACCTCGATCTGATTTTCACGGTTCTTCTTGCTTTGATAAATGGAAAAAACCGACTTTTGAAATCCGTATTTTAAAAAGAGCTCTGCCTGACCGTTGATATGCCCAAAGAGAGTCTTCTTGTTATAGGTTTGAGGGCCTCGGATTAGAGCCCATCCTGCCGGTAGATCTCTCTTTGATATAAGGGACTCCAAGGAGGCTCCTAAAGCGGTTTTACTCCCTATGAATATCACTATCAAAACAAAAATTGTTTTCGACATTCTAAAGGTCATGTATTTGTCTCCTTAAAATTAAACTAACGGCAATTAATTTTAGGTAACGCAGGGCTTCAGCCCTGCAACGTGAAGCAAGCCTAAAGGCTTGCGCTACAAGCTAATTATATGGCTTAGATTAACTCCGAACTATAAACTCTTGTGCCAACTTTATCTGTGCTTTCATGTCAAGCTCTCTCCTGCAAACCACGGAGCAGGAGGAACATTCCGTACAAGCTTGAAGGTGTTGTTTTGTAATTCCTCCTAATGATTCTCTCACAAGAGAATCATTTTCATACCCGTCGTGATACATGACGACCCTTAACAAATCGCTACGAAACACCCCGTAAGGACATTCTCCTATACATCCCCCGCACATGGTACAAATTCTTCCCTGAAGGAAAGATTGATATTGTTTCAGTTCATTCAAATTCTTTTTCGAAAAAGAAGCTCCCATGACAGCCGCACACTCCTCGATCTGTTCAATCGTCGTCACCCCTGGAACAGCTGCTGAAACGTTCTGGTCCATCAATATGTATTTGAGGGCAGCCTGGTGAGGGCTGAGGCCCCCCATCTTCTCCTTCTTGTAGCCCCCCGCCTGGGTCTTCATGGCCACAATACCTATCCCTGATTTGGCTGCCAATGCTACGGCCTCCTTCAAATCTTTTGAATGGGTAAAATTATAAGAGACCAAGGCGACGTCGTGAAGATTCGATTTCGCCGCTTCTCTCAACAGAGGAGCCATTTTACTGTGTGCCGAAAAACCGCTGAATCGGACTTTGCCTTCCTTTTCCATCTTTGACATGAATTCGAAGAGACTGGCATTAGAAACTTCTTCTGGAGAAGAGTGACCATGCCATACCAGAACATCAATATAATCCGACCTTAATCGCCGGAGGCTCCTCTCCACAGAGGCTCGCATTTGCTTCTCATCATGAGCATGAACCTTCGTCTGAATGAATATCTTTTGCCGTTTTCCTTCGAAGGCCTTTCCCACCATTTCCTCATTATGACCATGCATATAGCAGTCGGCCGTATCGTAGAAATTGATTCCGAGATCAAAGGCTCGAAGCAGCACAGCGGGATCGCTGCAATTCATCACCCCCATGCTCACCACGGTCACCTTCAGTCCTGTCTTTCCGAGGGCTCGATATTCAAGATTTGGCGTCTTTTCGATCTTCCCTAAAGATGATCTCACTTTCAGAATATTGGGAGCGGCGATTCCTAAAAGGGTTGATGAGATGGTTTTAATAAATTTCCTTCTTCCCATCTTTTTTGAAAGCATCTGAACCTCCACCCCACCCCACCCTCCCCCTCATGGGGGAGGATAAAGGTGGGGGTGATGTAATTTTACCTGTTGTGTTAGCAGTAATTATTACTCTAAACAATCCAATTTTCAATGGCAATGAAAGTTGACAAAATGTTTATGGAAGTGCAGATTAAAAAGTGTTATTTTTTAATCCAAACGAGGCGCCTATTTTAAGATGATTATCCTTCATGCAACATTTCTTGAAGGGGAGTTTCTTCTCTGGGGAGAAACACCAGGGGAATCTGTAACCTCAGTAGTTAGAAAACCAAGGAGCAAGAACCATTTGCGAGCCGGTCCTGCTAATCCAAACCCTCTTCGCTGCGATGCTGGTGTTGAGAAATTATCTTCGGTTCTTAAAGAAATAGGCTTTGATTTCAAAGTCATTAAAAAATCTACTCGACCGATGGTTGCCTGGCTTCCAACTTTGCACAACCAGCCTGTCCCTTCCTCCCCACTCATCGGTGAGTTTCCGGAATCTGCCAGAGAGGCAACTTTAGTTCCTTGGAAAGTTACCGGCTTTCGATTACCTCTGGAAAAGGCAGTAGAATTTTTATGTCGAAGTACCGGTAAGCAAATCCTGGGACCGGGTATGATTGTCGGGAAGGACCTAACTTTCTGGGCAATTGCTTTGCGATTCGCCGCTGCGTTCGTGACAAGAGGGCAGTTTCTTCCCGATATAAGCGAAATTCATGGAATCTCCATAGCTCACTGGAGACCGATCTTCTCTGGGTTCGAGAGTGAAAGGCTATCAAAGCTTAGCAAATCTATGCCAGCCGTTGCACGGGCATTAAGCCTTAAAGATGCTTCGCCTCCCACTACCTCTCCAATTTCACTCCTCTCAGGTTTTATAAGCCTAATGGTAGATCATCTCGTTCGGTCAGCAGGGAGAGAAAATTTCTGGCACGCCCCTGTTACTCAGCGTCGCTACTTGAAGAAGATAGATGACTTTTACAACATCCATGACCAATGGCTTAAAGGATTGTGTTCACACGACGGCGGGATAGAGGGAAAGGCTGCGGAGTTGCTTCAACTTATAAACCACTTGAAAGATTGGATACGTCCAATATCGGTCTCTGCTGCTTCACCCTTTCGCCTTTGCTTCCGTATTGAGGAACCCCATGATGGGAATGACAAATGGTATGTCCGGTACTTTCTTCAAGCCAATCACGATCCAAGCCTCCTCATCCCAGCGGAAGAGGTATGGAAAGGTAAAGATACCTTGCCGTTCACAGACAGAGATTTCAACTCCCATGAATACCTTCTGCTATCTCTCGGCCAGGCATCAGGAATTTGTCCTCATATCGAGACCAGCCTGAGGACAACAACACCATCAGGTTACAGACTCGACGCCACCGGTGCATACGAATTTCTTACACAAAAGGCATTGATCTTCGAACAGTCTGGCTTTGGTGTCATGTTGCCAGCATGGTGGACCCGTAAGGGAACGAAGCTTCGTCTCACAGCCCGGGCCAATGTGAAAACACCCGAGATGCAAAGCGCGAGCGGCCTCTCTCTCGACCAGATCGTGCAGTTCGATTGGGAAGTTGCCCTTGGCGGTGAAAAGCTCTCTTTCGAAGAGCTCCAGAGGCTGGCAAAGTTTAAGGCTCCTCTGGTTAAAGTTCGCGGCCAGTGGGTTCTCCTCGATGCAAAGGAGATCCAAGCAGCAATCCAGTTTTGGAAAAGGAAGGCATCAGAACAAACGACTCTGCGGAAAGTTGTCCGAATGGCCCTGGGAGGAGGAAAAGCTCCTGGCAATATTCCGGTTGAAGAGATCTCGGCATCGGGTTGGATCGCTGATCTCCTAAGGGAACTGGATGGAAAGATCCCATTCCAGGAATTATCTCAACCACAAGCTTTTCATGGAACATTGCGGCCTTATCAGATGCGCGGCTATTCCTGGTTGAGTTTCCTAAGGAAGTGGGGGCTCGGAGCATGTCTGGCCGATGACATGGGATTGGGTAAGACCATCCAGGCCCTGGCTCTTATTCAGAAGGACTGGGAGTCAGGGGAGCGACGTCCCGTGCTTCTCATCTGCCCAACATCTGTTGTCAACAACTGGCAAAAAGAGTCTAACCGCTTCACCCCAGAACTTCCTGTCATGGTTCATCACGGAATCGAAAGGAAGAAGAATAAAGAGTTTAAGACAAAGGCCATGGAGCATGCCATCGTCATCTCCAGCTATGCGTTACTCACCCGTGATTTTGAGACCTTTAAGGATCTCAATTGGGTCGGAGTCGTCCTTGACGAAGCCCAAAACATCAAGAATCCGGAAACCAAACAGGCCAAGGCCGCAAGGGCTATTCAGGCTGACTACCGCATCGCCCTCACCGGCACGCCGGTTGAGAATAACGTGGGAGATCTCTGGTCTATCATGGAGTTTCTCAATTCTAATTTTCTTGGAACTCAGGCGGAGTTCAAGAATAGGTTCTTCATACCCATCCAGGCGGCACGAGACCCTGAAGCAACAGAAAGGTTAAAACGTCTCACTGGTCCCTTCATCCTTCGCCGCCTCAAAACCGATAAGACGATCATTGATGATCTTCCCGAAAAGATGGAGATGAAAGTCTTCTGCACATTAACAAAAGAACAGGCCTCGCTCTACGAAGCCGTCGTGAAAGAGACCATGGAGGCGCTGGATGAGACCGAAGGCATACAAAGGAAGGGGGTTGTCTTAGCAACGCTTTTAAAGCTCAAGCAGGTCTGTAACCATCCGGCCCACTTTTTAGGTGACAACTCCCCGGTGCCCGGACGATCAGGCAAGCTTACCCGTTTGACCGAGATAGCAGAAGAGATGGCGGAAGTGGGTGATCGCGCGCTTATCTTTACCCAGTTTGCAGAAATGGGCGCAATCCTTCAGAGGTATTTACAGGAGACATTCGGACGCGAAGTCCTCTTCCTCTACGGAGGAACTCCGAAGAAACATCGTGACCAGATGGTTGAACGTTTCCAGGCCCATGATGACGGTCCATTTCTTTTCATCCTCTCTCTCAAAGCAGGCGGCACCGGTTTAAATCTGACACGGGCTAACCACGTCATCCATTTTGATCGCTGGTGGAACCCAGCCGTGGAGAACCAGGCAACGGATCGGGCTTTTCGTATCGGCCAAACGAAGAATGTCCAGGTCCATAAATTCATCTGTGCAGGGACGCTTGAGGAAAAGATCGATGAGATGATCGAACGGAAGAAAGAGGTTGCTGAAAGAGTGATCGGCACGGGTGAAGCCTGGCTGACCGAGCTTTCCACGGCTGAACTTAAGAATCTCTTCAGTCTGCGGAAAGAGGCAATAGGAGAATAGGATGCGTTATTGGAACGATGACTTTTACTTCTGGAGGCGCAGAAAGCACTCTTTACCCCGTGAAGCTAAGGGTGGTATTAAAGCCCAGTCTAAACGGGGCACATTTGGAGAGAGTTGGTGGGCAAGGCGGTGGATCGCCGTACTTGAGAGTTTTAATATTGGGGCGAGATTGGGCAGAGGCCGATCCTATGCAAGAAGAGGTCAGGTCCTCTCTATCGAAATAGATAAAGGAAAAGTCAGTGGAAAAGTTCAGGGATCCCGACCTAAACCTTACGATGTCAAGCTCCAGGTTAAAACACTATCTGTTTCGGATTGGCAAAAGTTGACCAAAGTCTTGTCTCGCCAGGCCATCTTTTCAGCCAAACTCCTGATGGGTGAGATGCCTCTGGATATTGAGAAAGTTTTCAAAGAGGCAGGGCTGTCTCTCTTCCCGGAAAAGCTGAAGGACCTTAAGACAGCCTGCTCCTGCCCAGACTGGTCAAACCCCTGTAAGCATATTGCTGCTGTCTACTACCTGTTGGCCGAGGAGTTTGACCGCGACCCATTTCTAATCTTCAAGCTTCGCGGTATGAACCGTGAAGACCTTATCGTAACGCTAAGCCGATCAGACAAAAAGGTCACCCAAAAGAAGGCTAAGCCAAAACAGGAACCCCTTCATAAGGATGAGGAGGCATTAACCTCTGATATTTCCAAATTCTGGAATGGCGAATCGATCTCCGATGATATCTTTGGAGAGGTTCGCATTCCTTCAATAGCTGCGGCCCTTCCCAAAAGACTTGGAAGCTTTCCCTTCTGGCGGGGGGAAGAGAAATTTCTGGATGTGATGGAGTCCATTTACGCAAATGCCTCACCCGTTGGATTAAAAGTATTTCTTGGCGAGGGAATAAGCGAAGAGAAAACCTGAGATGACGCCACGCTTGATACAGCTCTCATCCAAAATCTCCCACTGTTTCTCCACTCATGACCTTTGACAAATAAATCGCCACCTCTGCCGCTGCGCTTTCCCTTTTCCCCTCCTCACCAACTCCTCCCGACTCTTTCCATAAAACAACTCACAAACCTCGATGACAGCGTTTATTGATGCTTTCTTTCGAAGCCTTTTCGCCTGCGGAATCTCTTCATCAACCTTCACCCTATCAATCAGTCTCCTGACCTTCGCCTTAAATCGGTTATCTCCGAGGAGCAACCCTCCCTCCATGGCTTTAAACGGGTTCTCCTCTCTTCCTCCATTCTTCTCTACAAATTCTCGATACGCCTTTATAGCCTTTTTCCTCTCCTTCGAAAAATAGAAGAGCGTATCTGCAGTATCAACCAACCAATGCCCCGCCCTCCTGTCTATAAATGCTCTATAACTCGTCCATCGATAACCCCCAGGCTGTTGAACCACTTTTACCCTCACAGGATTTAAATGAATGTACCGGCTCAATGCCAAAAGATATCCATCCTTATCCACAAGAATCCCCTTAAACCGCCCCTGAAGCAGATGCCCGGTCCTTTGATATTTCCGGTTGATGTAAACCGTATAGCTCGTATTGATGTTCTGCATAATCTGGGATAGGTTTGCCTTCGGGGTCTCTATTGTATTCAATTCAAAACCCCTGTCAATCGAATTTTGAAGGTTTGACCCCAAATTTTTTCACAATAGTTGGGGTGTTCAAAGAAAGTAAAAGGATACATCTTTAGATAGTAATTCCTGGACTAGAATATGCGTTGACAGCTTCCAGATAATTCCCTACAATGAGTATCAGAGTCAAGATGGAGGACTCATGTTAAGAGGCATGAGTTTCGATGCTCGGTAAACCCCGTTAGAAAGGACGGAGCTCTGATTCCGACCTTTCTATGAGGAATTGAAGTCTTATTTATATCATCCCAGCCATGAATGCCGGGGATTTCTAACGGGGTAAATATATCGTTCCTTTCAACTATTCTCAAGGAGGTGAAGCTCATGGGAGAAAACGGTCACAAAGCGTTAGCTGTTAAAGCAAGAATGATTTACAGCCAACGCCTCAAACAGACTCTGGAGGCATCCTGCTATGGCCAATTTGTCGCCATTGAGGTGGATTCAGGGGACTATTTTTTAGGCTCCACGCCCCTTGAAGCGATCAAAAACGGCAAGGCTAAATATCCCGAAAAAGCATTTCATGTAATGAAGGTTGGATACAAAGCGGCTGTTCTGCTTAAGAGATGGAGGGTAAAATGGTAGAAATGGACGGTTATGTTGATCGTTCTACCCTCACTCCCTTTGTGAGACTCAAGTTGATATCAGCAATGGATGAAGAAATCGAACTGAGTGCGATCATCGATACTGGCTATAACGGAGAAGTGATATTATCGGAAAACAAAATTCAGGAAATGGGCTTAGAATTTCTCGGAACAATCGACACCGAACTTGCCGACGGGAAAATTGTGGAATTGGATCTCTTCAGGGGAAGGATCAAATGGTTTGGCAGAATTCAAGAAGTTGCTGTTGGGGCATCCCGGTCGGAAGACACCCTCCTGGGCACGCTTCTTCTTGCCGATTGTGAGCTTGACATCAATTTCAAAGATGGATGGGCGAAAATAGAGCAGTTAGTATCAAAAACATAATTCGCGCCGATTCTGAAAAAGGATTGGCTTTTCTTGGTGCGCCCATGTCAATAAACAAATCCAAGTCTGACCCCCAAGTATTGAATGTGAACCAAGAAGGGACAGGAGAGAAAACGAATATTGCCCGAACACGGGGGGGGACATCGAAAAAACATCAGATAAATTCATGACATCTGAAGATGTGACCCTATTGCTGTCCCCTTGAGCCGTTGGTTATGTGTTGAATAACGTCTCGGATAATTTGATCCGAGTCTTCCTTACTTTATAAAACATTCCGGATTATCTCAGCTGAAAAGGGATTGCCATGTGCAGGATAAATCTTCTTTGCCCCACTATCCAATAACAATTTCCAACTATCTTTTACTTTCTGCAGGTCTTCAGCGAATATAGGTAGGCCAGGGCTGAGACGCAAAGGAAACGCGTTCATTGCCAAATCACCTACAAAGGCATCTCCTGTATCCAATAAAATACTGACAGATCCTGGAGAATGCCCAGGAGTAGAAATGACTCTTCCAGCAATCCCGAATTCACCCAAAGGGAACCCTTCATCTTCCAAAATGACATCAACATCGGTTGCAGGAATATGAACTAAGGGCATGAACATCGCCATGATTTTGGCAAAAATCTTGCCCCACAGTATCACCCCAGGAGGCAAAGGCTTTAGGGACTTTTCAAACCAGTCTTTTTCTCGTTTGTGCATAGCTATTTTTGCCCCTGTGATCTCTTTGATGTCTTTTGCTGATCCGATATGGTCCCAATGCCCATGAGTTAGAATTAGTAGCTTGATGTCCTCGGGTTTTATCAAAGTTTTTTTAATGCCTTTGATGAATGCTTTTGCCTTTTTTGGTGCGCCGCCATCGATCATGACAACCCCTTCTCCCTGTATGATATAGGCCTGGTCAAAACCCAAAGGAATCGGATAAATACTCATATTCATATTGCAGACTCCTTATACACAGAAAAACACATAACGAAAAGGTCACCGGGAGCCGGATTTATCGGCGATCCGGTGGAACATCTGGTTATGTGATCTCTATCTTCGTTACTACCAAGGTGCGCCGCAAGTCGGACAATGCCCTTGGTCTCCAATCATGAGCCCAATTATTGTGCCGCATTTCTTACAATGTCGCCCCGCACTTACTCCACCAAATGGTGTCATACCAATCATGCCTCCAAGTTGAGGGGGCACTTCGTTTTGTTTCTCACTCGATCCGAGTTTGGCCTTTACATCCTTCAGCAGGCTCATCAATCCATCAATGCCTTGTTTTACATCTTCTTTGGATGCAGTAATCTTTAGCAATTCGGATATCTCCCCCAATCGATCACTGTCCCCAGCGAACCTTTTCTCACATATCTCGTACCAGAAATCGCGTACCTCACGAAGGAATTTCCTTTTGTCAGAAAAAAAATGGAAAAAAAATGGGGTCAGGTCTTGCAATCATACATTCGATTTTATACTTGCTCCATCCGCTTTATTGCCCGGCTTATCGTAGCATAATGGAAACCCAAATGTTCAGCAATTTCCTTCATCGTATACCCGTAACGAACATAAGCACCATAAATAGTCTTATCCTCAGCCTTTCTCTCTTTCCGCTTTTTCCCTTTGAAGAGCTCACTCAGAGGGGGTCTTGCCACATACCTTTGCAGCCTGGGCACCTCTTTGATTTTCTCCTTCTCATCCAATAAGCTACTGAGTTGCTTGATAAATTCATCCGTTGCCCAAAATATTTGTCCCTTTAATGTCTCCCATGGCGATTCCTTGCCGATCCCCTCCATTACGAATCTTCTATATCTCTCCATAGATACTCTTTTTCTCCCACCAAACTGTGAGAGGATCCAATCAGCAGTCAAAAAGGAAGGTCTTTTCACTAATCCAATAGTAGCTCTATAACTGCTCCACCTCCATTGCTCAGGTCTTTCTATTAGACCAACCCGTACAGGGTTTAAGACTACATATCGGCATAAAGACAATAAGTGATTATCCTTCTCCACCAGGATCGCCTTATATCTTCCCTGAAAAAGATGTCCTACCCGTCTGTACCTTTGATTAAACCCTTGCGTGCATACCCCGTTCAATTCTCTCATCCCCTTTGATAAGTTTCCCTTAGGGGTTTCGATCAGAAGATGATAATGATTCCCCATGAGACAGTAAGCATGACAAAGCCAATTAAACCTCTCCACAACAATCGATAACAAATCTAAAAAGCCGCCTCTATCCTCATCATCTAAAAAAATAGCTTGCTTGGCATTGCCTCTGGAGGTGACATGATAGACAGCTCCTGGGAATTCAATTCGCAAAGGTCTCGCCATGGAATTACACTATCAAATAAAATGTATGATTGCAAGACCTGACCCCAGTCCCTTTTTTGAGAAAAAATGTTTTGTCCCTAATTATTACCCTAATCGATCTGATTTTCAACGGCGGTTGTTTGATACCTCCAAATTCTAAATATGCGAACCAATCTCCCATAATATCTTTGGAGAGGTCCGCATTCCTTCAATAGCTGCGGCCCTTCCCAAAAGACTTGGGAGTTTTCCCTTCTGGCGGGGGGAAGAGAAATTTCTGGATGTGATGGAGTCCATTTACGCAAAGGCCTCACCCGTTGGATTAAAAGCATTTCTTGGCGAGGGAATAAGCGAAGAAGAAATCTGAGAAAGCGCCTCTTTCAACACATCTCTCACCTCAAATCCTCCACTGATACGTTAAAGGGAATATTGGAGATGTCCCCAATTTTTAAAAAATGCTTTAGAACCTACGTTCCCTTCATCTCAGGATACCGAATGGCCTAATGAATTGTTTAAGTACCCGCCCTCAAGGAGCAGAACCCGGCGGGCAAATTCTGCGCCGCCCAACATACTTTGACATTTTACACTGTAAGTGGTAATTTGAAAGAAATTCCAAGGACCGATATGATACATCAGATCAATAGGATTCACGAACTTGCAGTCCTGAATCAAATGGCATTTAAAAAACATACTGTGTTACGGATGTATCAGAGGCAAATAACGGAAGATGACACCAAAGAAGCTTTGGTGCAGTGTAAAATCATTGAAGAATATTTGGATGATTATCCTCTACCCAGTTGCTTGGTTCTCGGGTATACGAAAATGGGGAGGCCTATTCATGCAGTAGTAGCAATCGATGAAGAGGAGCCAATGTTATGGATCATCACAGTTTATGAACCGGACCTCTCTGAGTGGGAGGAAGGGTTCGAGAAAAGGAGAAAGTAACATGAGATGTCCACTCTGTAAAGGCGAGATGGTGAAGGGGAGAAAGACTAATTTACCTTATGAACTTAGCGATGAGAGGGTTATTATTGTGAGAAATGTCCCAGCCATCATTTGCTCTCAATGTGGCGACGCTTTTATCGAAGCAGACATTCTGAGCAAGGTTGAGAAAATCTTGGATAAAGCTACCGAGGACGGAATGGTCCTGGGTTTTGTTGAATACGAAAAAGCGGCCTGATTCTCAAGTTGCCCCCCGCGGACCGGAGTCGTCTTCTCAGACAAGATGTGCATTGAGATCCGCGTGGAAAGGAAATACTTTATTTCCAATGACCCCAAGTTATTCCAATTGAAAGCAGGTTCCTGAATTGCAATATCGCAAGCCTGACCCCAAATCACTTGTAAGCATATTGCTGCTGTCTACTACCTGCTGGCCGAGGAGTTTGACCGCGACCCATTTCTGATCTTCAAACTTCGTGGAATGAACCGAGAGGAGCTGATAAAAACTCTCGGGAGCACCGACAAAAAAGCTACTTCAAAGAAAATAAAATCTAAACCGATATCCTCTCATGAAGATGTGGCGATATTGACCCAAGACGTTTCCAAATTCTGGAATGGCGAAGCAATCTCCGATGATATCTTTGGAGAAGTTTCTATTCCTTCAATAGCTGCAGCCCTACCCAAAAGGCTCGGAAGTTTCCCCCTCTGGAGGGGCGATGAGAGATTTCTGGATGCCATGGAATCGATTTACGAAAGGGCTTCAACCGTTGGGTTAAGAGTATTCCTTGGAGAGCAAGTAAACCCCGTTAGAAAGAGCAGGGCTTTGACCCCACCCTCAATAAGGAGCTGATGCTTTATATTTCTACCATCCCCAGCATAAATGATGGGGCTTTCTAACAGGGTAAATCATGAAGAAAATTTGGAAAGAGACCATTTGCAGAAGTAGATTATAGTTTGCCCTGAAAGAGACTTCAGGAAATGTCAGAAAAAGGGATGAGGTCAGATATGTCGCTTTTTTAAGTTGTCGTGATGACTTCTTCCTGTAATCGTCGGCAAGTGATTTTATACTATTATTGTAGATTTCGATCTGTAATGGTTAAATTTGATAGGATCATGCAACTGAAAGCAGTAGATACAGCCAAGGAATACCTAGGATAATTCGCTATTCCTTGAACTTACGATAAACCTCATTCCGTGTATTGATGTCTTAGAACAATTGAATTGTTTGATGTTTGATTGACAAATGCGGCATTTCTTGATAGAAAAGTTATCGATAACGGCTCACCCGAAAAAGCCAAAACCCTTTATGAGGAGGAGGCGGAAAGTACCGGGCAATATTCGATGAAACATAATTAGACCCTAAATCGGATGATGCTGATTCTTGCTTTGAGTGTCCAAACTGCGAAGCAAGAAATGTTATCTCGATAGTATGTTCTCCAAAGGGACTACCTCGATATACAATTTTTCTTGGAAATAATAGATTTTGAGGCTCACTGAGCAATTGTTGAAGGCGGATATGAAACGCTATTCCGGCAGGTTAACTGATTTCTTGCATTTTGCGGTTATATTGGCGTTGCTTCTTTCAATACCAATTAATTCAGGCGTTGCGTACGGACAAGATAAAGGAATGGAATCTGCGGAAGAACTCTGTATTTTAGGAGTTAGGTGTTTGGGAAATGGTCGCTACGAAGAGGCTATCCAATATTTCAAAAAGAGCATTGAAAAAAGGGCAGATCTTCCTGAAGCACATACTGGACTTGGTGTGGCCTATGAGAAATTAGGTCGTTATAAAGAGGCCATAGAGTCCCATAGGCAGGCCATTCTAATTAAACCAGATTATGCAATGGCTCACTATAACCTCGGCGTAGCATATGGGAATTTAGGTCGGTTTCAAGAAGCCGTAGAAGCAAGCAGGAAGGCTATTATAATCAAACGAGATTTTGCCGAGGCCCACACAAGTCTCGGAGTGGCTTATGAGAGGTTAGGCCACTATAAAGAGGCTATAGAATCTCACAAGCAGGCCATTCTGATTAAACCAGATTTTGCCATAGCCCATTACAACCTCGGTGTGGCCTATCTAAAAGCTAAAGAAAAGAAAATGGCTGTCGAGCAACATAGAATACTGAAAACCCTTGATCAACAATTAGCCAGTAAATTACTCGCGATGATTTCCACAGAGGGCAAAGAGAAAACCGTTATCTATGATTTAAAGGTTTGGATTGGATCAGTGATTTTTGCCCTTGGGGTTGCCGGATTGATTTGGTGGATAAGAAATTTATTTAGGAGCCCATTAATGCAAGCCATGTTTTTTAGCAAACATCCAATTTTAAATTTTATCATCGTTATTATTCTTGTCATTATTGGGTTATGGGTTCATTCGGAATTTACAATGATTCCCTTAATTGGTTTATTTGCAGGCATATTGATTGGATGGCGAATTTCAAGATCAAAAAGGAGGTGACTTGTGGAACACAAAGGAAGTGGGGAGTCTGACCTAATCATTATTGCAACTTTAACAATATCATTCAAACGCATTGCGTCATTTCGAAATACTTATGAGCTTTAAGGATTTAAGATATGGCCTCACTCACTACGTTCCATGGGAATGCAGATTTCGTTCGGATGCTCGTCAATGCCCAAGTTGAGTTTTTAGTGGTAGGCGGTCTGGCAGTCGTATTCCACAAGTGCAGAGACCCCCAAAAGGTAGATGATCTCGATCTCTTATTGAATCCTTCTGTTGAGAACGCGCAACGATTCGTCAACGTACTCTCTTCTCCGAATCTGAAGAAGTTGTATAACCTGGAGGAGTTACAGCCGTTGCCCTCTGTTCCACAACTGGCAAGGCCAAACCTCGATATTCCGCTCAAATTCGACCAAATGTTCTGCATGGATGTTTTGACTCCACCGGATGAAGTGAATTTCAGCGGGTTATTCAGCCGAAGTGAATGCGCATTGCTTAATGGTAGCATTCCCGTCCGTGTAATCTCTCGTTCAGATCTTGTTGAAATGAAGCGAAGAGCTGTCCGAATACTTATGGAGGATAAAAAGAAGCACGAAGATGATCTCCGGTGCTTGGAGATTGTCTAACCCTCACTTGGGAAGAGCAGGTCGCTCAATTCAAGCTAAATTCACTTAGGCTAATAGATAATATGTTTAGAAATCCGATACCGAAAATAGCCTGATTCTTCCACATAAAAATACTCCATCTCAATTAATGAGGTTCTATTTTGTTTTCTTATTTCGTGTTGACATTTTCGTGAACCCTGATAATATCACAAGAAAAGAAGAAGGTTAGTGAGATGAAAGAAGGGGGAGTAGGAGAGAAAATTCTTAAAATACTTCTTGGCATAGTTGGCTTGGGAGTACTTTTGGTTTGCATTCTTGGGGTTTTATTCTCGATACCCGAATTGGATAAATTAGATTGGCTCTTAGTTGGGGTAGGTTTAGCATCCGTTTTTTGGTATATCTATCACATAAAATACACCAAGCCCGCCAGGTATAAAGCATTGATGAAAGAATTAAGAGGAAAGACCACTAAACAGGATAGAGAGTGAAAGTTAAATTAACACTTTTAGACTCTTGTTAATCCAGAGATTATAGATCTGCGGTGGGTTTAAATAAAGGTGACAATATGGCAATAACACTTGATGTAAATATGGCATGGCCCCAAAAAGGTGCTAAGCTCTTTACAAGCGATGGTCCACCGCATGATTTTTCTATGATTGGATGGGGTGATGCTTCGCATCAATATGTCCTTTATATGGATGGTTACAAAACCGCGGCTGACGAACTTGTACAATGTTTGTTGGCCTCAGAGACTGCCGGACGGCGGGATACGCACATCTTTCCTATCTTGTTCTTGTATCGCCAGTTTATCGAGTTAGAGCTGAAATGGATCTTTTTGGTTTATGGCGATGCCCACAGATCAGAAAAGAAAAGTGTTATTGGTGAGGTAAGGCACAATCTTATCAAGCTGTGGCAAAAAACAAAAGTCATACTCCTGGAAGATGCGACGCCAGAAGAACGGCAAAACGTCGATATAGTAGAAGGATATATCGAACAATTTCATAAATTGGACGAAAGTTCTTTTTCGTTCAGATATCCTATAACGAAGACCCTTGATCAAATCTTGAATGACGAACAGCGGATAAACCTTCCTAACTTACGTCAAAGGATGGATGAACTTTATCATTTCTTTAATGGTGCAGACGGGAAACTTAGCATTACAAGAGATTACAGGCAGGACATGGAGAAGTACTTTGGTGATGCTGGCGATAACTATGGTTGTGGTTACATATAAAAGTTGACGGTGCATAACGCTTCTTTGTGAAGAGGATGAGGAAGAAGAAAATATCTTATTTTGGTTGTCTGCCCCCAATAGAATATTGTATATAGATTTCTGCAGAATGGACCCGGGAAAGAAAAAAATGAATGAAGCCAAGAATAATGAAATAGAAAACAATCAAATCGAATTCGGAAATAAATTAAGCAAAGCGACCCCCATACGGCAAAAAATAGAACGTCCAACCCTTTCAACTGCCGTAATTTGGTTTTCTCTTCAATTCGTTTTAGCGCTAATATTCAATTTGATTGATGTTAGTAAGGGTCGTTATGGCCAAAATTGGACTGGTATTATGATGGGCTGGGTTTGTCTAATTTATGGATTCAAATATGCCTCCTTGATTTCTCAAAATATTTCAAAACGAACATCAAACATATATAAATATTCTGGTGTAGTTTTATTATTTATTGGCGGTCTCCCTGGCGGTTGGATACTAGCTTTGATACATCAAATGTATGCATTTAAACACGCACAAAGCGTAAAAGAATACGCGAAATTTATAGCGATTATTATCACATTAATGATAGCTATATATTTTGGGGGGTCTCTTTTATATGGATTAATAAATCAAAAATAATATGGATTTAACAAAGCTAATAGAACGGAGGTGGTTAGGCTCACAGGTTCCTGGCGGGCGTTCGGGTGGGCTTCTTGTGGGTTCCGAGTGAAAATGGGGTCACCCATTAAAGGGCACCTGTCAAGAAAAAGAGTTATCCATTCAAAGAAATAAGTTCTTTGCAGGGTGACATGCTGACACCAGCTCAGACTCTTCTGACTCCTTCTCCACACCCGCTGCTTCTTTCTTTTTGAGCCACAATAACGGGATGTAGGTTCTAAAGCATTTTCTGATACTTCTTTAAATCTGCCACTTCTTCCTATTTCCCGCCAACTGGCAAAATGTCTTCTTCGCATTCTCCACCTTTCTCTCCCTCGTGCCCGACCGCAACTCCATTTTTTCTTATCCTCTCTCCTTTTATTGGTATACCATGAAGAATTTTGGTCCATTAAAGTGAATCATATGGGCAGGATTGGCTTCTATCCAAACTTCGGTTTCCCATGCGATGTTTTCGATATGCCTTTTGAATTCTCGAAAATCAGGAAAAGCGCTGATGCAAGCTTTTCTTGCCTTG
>PEUO01000189.1 GCA_002780715.1 Deltaproteobacteria bacterium CG03_land_8_20_14_0_80_45_14 | reverse complement strand
CTTTCTTTTATGAGCCAAGCACTCGGACCCGTTGCTCTTTTGAAATGGCAATGGATATGCTGGGTGGCAGGGTGGTCTTTTCTACCGAAAATGCGCGAGAATTCTCGTCAGCGGCCAAAGGCGAGACTATTGAAGACACCATGAGAGTTGTATCTGGTTATTATCCTGACGTCATTGTTCTAAGGTCTGATGAAGAAGGCATGGCAGCAAGAGCGGCTGAAGTTTCTTCGGCACCAATCATTAATGCCGGTGACGGTAAAGGGCAACACCCGACTCAGGCGCTCCTCGACCTTTACACGATATGGAAAGAGATCGGAAAAATTTCCGGAATTTCCATCGCAATGGCCGGGGACTTGTTGAATGGCCGGACCGTTAGATCGCTCTCTTATCTGATCGGGAAGTTTCCAGATGTTAAGATCTATTTTGTTTCTCCGGGGTCGGTCAGAATGAGGGACGATATCAAAGATTATCTCCGGCGGCATGGTGTTTGGTTCATCGAGGAGCGTGATTTGAGAAATGTCGTCGACAAGGTTGACGTCGTCTATCAGACAAGGATTCAAAAGGAACGGGGGACCGTCCTTACCGAGGAAGAGAATTCGGCTTTTACTATATATAAGGAAACTCTTGAGTTGATGAAGAGCGACACTATAGTGATGCATCCATTGCCCAGAGTTGGCGAAATTTTACCCGAAGTTGATAAAGACCATCGGGCAGCCTATTTCCGCCAGGCCCAAAACGGGCTCTTTGTGCGGATGGCTTTGTTGGCGATGATTCTTGGCAATGAGTAGGAAATGGGGAGTTGTAAAAAAACAAAAAGAAAATATAAGTGATGAGTATTGAGAGCTGGTTAGCCTTTTTGTTTTTATAGGTTGACGCATAAGTAACGCAGCATTTAAAAATGCGGGAGTGCAGACTGCTGGATGCATCCGCTCAAAAGCGACCGAGAGGCAGCCGGTCGGCAGATTTCATGGGACAGAACATCCATGAGACTCGGCCTGAACGGCCAGGGCTGGATGTAGGGTTCTGATTTCAGCATGGATGCCATCGAGCTTTGCGTCTCTGGAGAGTCAGATGGATTGCCGACAGCAAGATAAGCCCTATCAAGGAAAGAAGGGGTTATCACTTTGATAAACCATTCTTGATGAAGACGGCGGGCTTTCCAAACCCAGCAACGTCCACATTCGCCCAGCTCTACGGAGAGGATTGTCGTCTTTTTCTTGGCGGGCTTATTGATGAGATCAAGCCGGACTTCATTTTGACAGAGACTCGGATTGGGGAAAGAGTGATTACCGCCTTCCAATTGCTGCCACCTTCATTTCCCAAAGAGAAGGTCTTCGTCATATCGTCGTTAAGGCACAGGTCCTCCAAGAGATTGACGGATTTGCTGAAAGGCAAGCGAGTGCTGCTTTTGGATGAGGCCGCAGAGCGGGCGATTTCTCTTGCCCAGCACCGCGAGTGGCTTGAGGGGCACGGAGGGATTGTCGTTACCGCCGTGCTGGCGATTCGCGAGGCAGGGGTCGAGGCGCGGCGCATACAGGAGTTCCCCATACGCTATGCCCTCAAGCTAAGTAACTACGACTACCGCCGATTCACTGCAACCATGCTCGATGCCCTTACTGTCGCTGGTGTTTCGCTGGATATCGATCATCTTTCACTGATGCTCGACATCCGCGATTCAAAGCTGGTGGATGAGCTGATGGCGCAGACCGCACAATTAGGCCGCATCCATAGTACGCGTTCGTACGTACACCCGACCGATACAACTGGTGAGTTTGCGACCCGGGGCTGGACGCTAGATGATCCAGCCTTTATCTCGATACCGCGGGTTTTGACCCATTTACATCCGGACGATGCCGTGGTCAAGCTTAGGTTCGATGCGCAGCCTAGCGGCGTACGATGTGTGATCATCGCCACCAACAAGATGAAGATTGACCCGGACGACTTTTGCTCATCATTGCTAGCACACTTTGGCGACGCTGACTCCATGCTGCCTGACGATTGGCAAGACATGACCGGCGATCAAAAAGCGTTATATCTATATGAGTCGACTCTGCTTATCTGGGCAGGGGAAATTTTCCGGCAGTTCACTGTCGTTGCCAAGAAGGGAGCGAGCAGCGCGCTGCAATACGCCCTAGACACTGCCCATGTACAAGAAAAGGAAATCTGCGCCGTCTTTGACCGGTCACTCGACAGCGCAGTCATTTCCCTGGCTTCCAAGATCGCCAAGGGGGCAACCCTTTTCCCTGCAGGCGACAGTCTGCCGATAAGCTATACCCAACCCATACCGCTAATCGGTCCTTCTTCGTCAGTCCTGCCACGCTCGGCCAATTTCAACAGGATTGCCATTGAGACATTGCGAAAGCATTTGGAGGCACAGACGAAGTCTAGGGATTATCATGAAATGTCGGAGTTGGGACTTTCTCGTGATGAATTCGCAATTGCGCTCCAACAGGATTATCCTAATGTCGATTACGTGACCTTCAGTCGCCATCTGGATGAGATGCTCGATCAAGCTATAATGAAACCACATATTCGTGTCGAGCAGTTACCGGACAGCTCCTTTCTCTGCATCCGGAAATATCAACTAGGCGAAACAAGCGGGTACAAGTCTCCCGTCCCTCCTTCGCTGCGGGATGTTGCGGGCATATCGCGGGATAGTTTCGAGAAATCACATTCTATGACACGGGGGATGAGAGATTCCGAACGGGCACTTGTGATAACGGAGGTGGTTGCATATCATGTTGCGACTCGTCTGGGCATCACTTCGGTGCCGGATATCCTACTCAACAAGGTGCTCTCTAACATGACGTTAGACTGGATGCCTATCGATAAAGAGACCTGGCCATTTACGATCCGCAATTTTGTCTTCGGCACGATGGTCGAGGCGCCGTCTGAGCCATCGTCAATTGGCGATCGCATCCTTCTTAAGGAATTGGTTCGTCGCTCAACTATATTAAGGCATGATTCGAAGGGGACACTCGACTTTACCCAGGACGGTACACTCCACCTCTCGCTCGGTGGAGTAACGCTTCATGCAGACTCAGTCGTAGCTGACGATTACTTGGCGGAGAGAATCGAAGAGTTTATACCTACTGAAGTTTATCAAATCCGATCTTTGACCGATTCCTACTTAGAGGTATTGCGCCTAGAAAACGAACCTCCGCAAAATCCCACCGTTTTGGTTGCGTTGGCGGTGGGGAGATCACAGCGCACAGCATACGCGCAATTGCACACTCAATTGCGCCTTTGGAATGAGTATATGGAGAGTGCGATCCACAGGTGCATTGATTTGATTCGCGTTATGCGGCACGGGCTGGAAATCACCGAAGAGATGCGTACAGAAATAGTCCGTAGAATGAATTTGACGGAGGATTGCCTTCATCAATTCGATCTGAAGATGGATTTGCTTAAGCAGATGCCGGCAATAAAAGGAAAGATCGCTGCGCAGATGAGCGTAGAGGCAATAAATAGGCGACGGATATGCTCCTCGGCGGAGACACTGACGCTGGAGGGTCATAACCCCCCCAAATTCCCGATCGCCTCGCTCTCCTTCATGAAGCAAACCTTTCGCTCTCTACAAGTCGTTGCTGGACGCATTATGAGCCATATAATCGAACGTACCACTGTTCCAGACTTGCCACAACCTTGGGATATTGAACGCATCGTCGGCACAAAGGCACTGATCCGGCAGCTTCGGGAAGCGATCGCGATGCAACAGCCCGAGGCGATTATACGGGCGCTTTCAGCACTTTACATGATGATGCGCGCAGGCTTTGACAAATTGCCGATCCCGATGACGGGAGAGGAAGACTGGACAATGACTCTTCAGCAGCTATACTCACAGATCAAGCTCATTTTAGATGAGAATGTGAGAGGCAAGCCTTTCGTGATGGCTTATGTGGACATATTGGGCTTCCGGCAACTGACAATCGATTTGGTGGCCGCCGGAAAGTTCATGAATGTCGATGACGCACGGAAAGCCTGGTGGAATACAATAAATAGTGCCATTGAACGTGTAATAGGTACAAAGGCTTTTTTCAGCACAGTCGGTGGCGATGGGTGGTTGTTGTATACTGCTTCGCCCCGGCACTGCCTGGAGTTGATCGATTCCCTTATTATTGAATTGCGAAAGGGCGATTGGCAGCTTCCCTGCATCGGCGTCGGTTTTGGCCCTGCGGAACCAACCGGCGCTGGCGCCTACGATGTGGAGGCAATACTGACCTACTTATTCAGTGAAAACAAAACGTTTCGCGGTTTCGGTAAGGTTCTGGTTACTGAATCGATGTACCGGAAGATTGTGGAAGAAGACAATAGGTTCGCAGTGAATTTTCGCGAGGTGGATAAAATAAGGGCGCCTCGACCCGGCGCCGATGAAGTGCGTGTCTACGATTATGATTATGGGAAGGAGGAAGTATGATGGGCAAAACGATCATTGGCAAGGGGGGATGTTTCCTTCGACTGCCTAAGGGAAGAGGCTACCCATTGCCTTGCGGCGAAAGCGAATTGATGTTCGCTTATTGTTTTGCAATCGTAAGAGCGGAGGAATGCAATGAAACACGAAGCTTTTGAACGGATCGTTGTCGCACTTGATGTTCCCACTGAGAGTGAAGCATTAGAGCTCGTTCGCTTGCTGAAACCCTCTTCGGGTTATTTTAAAGTGGGACTCGAGCTATTAAATTCCGTAGGGATTGGAATAGTAAATAGAATTGTCGATTTAGGGGGAAAAGTTTTCCTTGACGGCAAATTCATGGATATCCCAAATACAGTTGAAGGCGCGTGCAGGGCGGCCACGCGATCAGGTGCGAGGATCATCAACGTGCATACTATGGGTGGTTGCGAAATGATGAAAGCAGCTGCGAATGCCGTGGCCGACGAAGCAGTAAAGTTGCGAGTCCCCAAGCCACTCGTTCTGGGTGTCACTATTCTGACGAGCATTAACAGGGAAATTATGAATCAAAATCTCAGAGTGGCTGGCACGGTGGAAGACCAGGTGGTCCATCTGGCACGTCTCGCGGAAAAAGCGGGCCTGGACGGAGTTATAGCATCACCTCAGGAGATTGAGGTCATTAGAAGAAGCACTGGCGACAGTTTTCTAATAGTTACTCCGGGCGTGCGGCCGGTATGGTCCAGCGCCAACGATCAAAAGAGAATTATGACTCCAGGAGAAGCGATAGCAAAGGGGGCTTCTCTAATTGTTGTCGGCCGTCCAATCACGAAGCCTCCCAAAGAGATTGGAGGTCCAGTTGACGCTGCAAGGCGCGTTGTTGAGGAAATCGAACTGGCACTTAAGCAAGACCAAACCATTGAGCCGAGGTGAACAATGATTTCTGATCAGAAGTTAAAGCTGGCAGGCCAACTCCTTAAGATAGGAGCAATCAAATTCGGTAATTTTCGACTTAAGCTCCACGAAAAAAATCCTGATGCTCCGTTATCCCCAATCTATATTGATCTACGTTTGCTCCGTTCTTTTCCTGATGTTATTGATTCAGCCGTTGAGGTCTACAGGCAGCTTTCCGCGGATTTTATCTTTGATATCTATGCCGATGTTCCCACAGCGGCTACCCCTATCGTTGCGATACTCTCGCATGTGACCAGAGTCCCTATGATATCCCCTAGAAAGGACGAAAAGAAACACGGAACTGCTGGTCCCATTGACGGTGTCTTCACTCCTGGTCAGAAGGTTCTACTCGTCGATGATCTCATTACAAATG
>PEUO01000103.1 GCA_002780715.1 Deltaproteobacteria bacterium CG03_land_8_20_14_0_80_45_14 | reverse complement strand
TTATCTGCTGCCGATGCGTGCGGCTTGCTGAGAGAATGTGCAAAATATGGGATAGACGCCGTCGCCGTTTCGGAATTGAGCCAAAAAGCAGGCAAGAAGAAACCCGATGAGATCAAAAAGTCTTTTTCTGGTTTGAAAGGAACTCTGGAGAACGTAGGCAAGGGAAAGTTTAGCCCTTGGTCTCCTCCGAAACCGATCTTTGCGAATTTTGGTAGCAGTCAGGATGCCCAATGGTGGGAGAGAAGGCAGGCCGTGGCCTATATTTTCGGGATCCATCCTATCTTTGCCCTCATGTCTCCTGAACTGAGCGAGGAGAAATTGATTGAACTGGCCAATCTCGGCGCTGGATTAGGTTTTACTTCAGAGACCTTGAACAAGGTGATCGCTGATATTTCAAAGTGATCCTAAAGAAAGGCTCCCTCTGTTATCATTCCCGTGAACACGGGAATCCAGGACAGCTACAAACCTATGGATTCCTGCTTTCGTAGGAATGACAAAGACAGGTTAAATCTTTTGGCATTTAAGTATTGAAGCATGTCTCTCATCTCAAATCATGATCTTCTTCCATATTCCCCCCCAATAGGCATCTATACAGGCAGCGGCGCCTCTCACTCATGGCTCTGGTTTGTAGAAATCCTTGACAGAATGCGTTTTTATAATGTCCATTTTGTTGACGAGAGAGATATTTTATCAAACGCCTTAGATCCCCTTAATGTTTTACTCATGTCAGGGGGAGATACCTTTGCCATTGCAGAAGGGCTCGGAGCGGAGGGCTCGGGTAAACTAAAAAGTTTTATAGAAGGGGGCGGACTCTATATTGGAACCTGTGCTGGAGCTTATCTTCCGCTGAAATCCTCCATGGATTTTTTAAATCAATTTAATTTTATCAATGTGAAGATCTCGAATATTTCGCGAAGACTTTCAGAACCCGAACGACATTACGTCCAGAAGGTTGCCTGTAGTTCTTACGGTTGTGATTTTGTCTATCATGTTGTGAGAGAAGATGTTGTTTTGGAAATGGCAAATGGCTATCAAGCCAATGGGAAAAAAGAGATCGTTGCTCCCCTTTACGGGGGTCCATCGATGTTACCCTCTGAGGATATTGAGCCCATTGCCAGGTATAAGGGTTTTACAAAAAAGACGAAATTTCTTGTCGAAGAAGAATTGGCTGAGAAAACCTTGATTGGAAACATCGCCGTGGCCAAAAAGTCAATGGGGAAAGGACATCTCTATATATTCGGACCTCACTTTGAGCATCCCCATTATCCCACATGTAACCTTTTTCTTGCAGAAATTATTCGTGAAAAGCAGAATGGGAGGCTTCGCCCGATTCAAAAAGATTTTTATGGGAACCCAGCCAAAGGAGAGACCTTGAGAAATTTTTTGAGGGATTTGAAAAGAGAGGTGAGCAACTCGCGCATTGCGGCTTCGGGAATGAATGACTTTACGATAAGCTGGTTGATTGGAAATAAATATTATGAACCGGAAAAGATACAAGTTTTCTTAGAAGTCCTATGGAAACGCTTAACCTATTTGGAATCGGGAGGAGAAGTGGATGTTGATCTCCAAGGTCCAAATGGGATGATCAGCAGATTGAAGGGGATTACCGATATCCTGAGGAAGATGAAAAAAGGGATCGATCGAGGAGAAACCACAATCAGATTGGCCGAGGACCTCTTTCCAAATCTGAAGAAGGTTACCTCTGACTTTTTAACGATTTATTTTAGAACCAAGTGGATGGAATCGATCAGGGCACAAGCCTAAAAGTTGGAACCTCTCACTGAGGAGTCTTCTCATGTTTCGAAAAGCAATGTGGATTCCCGTGATAGCCATTTTCATCCTGATACAATTGGCACCTCCTGTGTATGCGACCGTCGAATATGTGAAGGAGTTTAAGAAAGAGCCCAAAAAATTATGTGTCCACTGCCATGTGGATCACGCCTATCCTGGCAAGAGTTTCTATGAGGCAGAAAGTTTATACAAATGGGTCTTCATGTGGATAACCGGTGGAGTAGCGGTTTTGATTTTTTCTTACGGAATGTTTGCCAAGTTATTGATCTGGAGAAAAGGAAGAAAAGATAGTCATAGAAAAAAGAAGAAGACCAAAGTCTTTAAGTTTCTATTGAACGATGCTTTCTTACAGAGGGGGATCCTTCGATTGAATCCTTTTCGATGGGTGAATTATATGACCCTGTCCATGGGTTTCTCCGCTTTGTTCATTCTGATGCTATTTGTTTATGGATACATTATCGCTGCCGAGATAAGGACCTTTGGAATTCCCTCCCCGGGAGGGAGAATTTTGGATTTTCTGATGGACTTTTTAGGGTTGAGCATCCTGGTCGGTGTCGTCGTCTCGGCGCTGAGACGATATGCATTCATACCATCTCAACTGAAGACAGAGGCAAGGGATAATGTGGCCCTTCTCTTTATCTTCCTGATCGTCGTCACAGGTTTTTTGTTAGAGGCCTTCAGGATTGCTGTGCTCCCTTTTTCACTCAAGCATAGCGCTTCCTTCGTGGGATTTACTCTCGCTCTGTTGTTTCGTGATCTGCCTTTTAGTGGGACCACCTTCCATTTTTATTTGTGGAATTTTCATTTTCTCCTCGCCTTTGCTTTCATCGCTTATGTCCCCTATAGTAAGTTCGTCCATATCGTAACCTGTCCTGTAACAGCGACTGTTTCGAGAAGATAGGAAAGGGAGAAACATCCATGGATGAAAAGAACGCTATAGAAATGAAAAATCCAACCCCATCCGTTTCTCGAAGAAAACTCCTGAGATTCATCATGGCTTTTCTCGGCCTCTTTGGATTGGGGGCTATCCTTTCATCAATCATTGTCTTCCTGACCCCTCCCCGTAGCGCATTAAAAAAGGTTGGAGGTTGGCAAGTCGTGGGGAACCTCTCTGAATTCAAAGAAAGTAGTCTGGTGAAGACCTATTTCGGGCTGCCCGTCATCTTAATAAAGAATGGCAAAGGCCTCCTTTCTTTTTCTACCATCTGTCCCCATCTGGGGTGTATCGTGATATGGGATGAAAAGAAGAAATGGTTCATCTGTCCTTGTCATGATGCGGCCTTTGATGCAGGTGGGAAGGTTCTGAAAGGGCCCGCTAAACCCTATAACCTCCTTCCCATGGAGATTAAGGTGGAAGGGGAGATGATTGCCGTCAAGCTTCCCGAAGATAAACTTCCAGGATATCCTTCATGGTTTAGAATTACCATGATCAGCGGAGTGTAGAGATGGCGGGATGGACATCGAATCTTTCCCAGTGGGTTGAAGAGAGATGGAATTTAAGGAATTGGTTAAGCCCCATTTTGGATACGGAGGTCACTGAATATAAAGAGAAGATGAGATTCTGCTGGGGGGGCATGACTTTTGCCCTCATCGTTGTGGAGCTGATTACCGGCATCTTCCTCGCCTATTACTATCAGCCCAGCGTCAAAGGCGCCTTCCAGAGCATTGCCTTCATCACTGACCAGGTCTATCTGGGTTGGTTGGTCAGAGGGATCCATCATTATGCCAGTTATCTGATCATCGTCACCGTGGTGGTCCACATGATGATCGTCTTTTTCCGGGGGGCCTACAAGCCGCCCCGTGAGATGACCTGGGTGAGTGGAGTCTTTCTCCTCCTATTATGTTTTGCCTTTTCTTTCACGGGATATTTATTGACATGGGACCAGAGGGGATATTGGGCGACGAGAATAGGAACGGGTATGGCCAGTGAGCTCCCGATCATTGGGGAATATCTGATGATCTTTCTTCAGGGAGGATATGGAGTGAAGCAGCCGACGATCATCCGTTTCTTCATCTCCCATGTGATCGTCCTCCCCCTGTTTCTCATCGGTTTCCTCCTGGCCCATTTTATCATGATTCGGCGTCAGGGGATCAAAAAACCCTTTTAAGGAGAGATCCATGGAGGAAAGGAAGAGAAGAAAACCGACTTTCTATCCAGACCAATTTTTCACAGAAATGGTCATTTTTTTGTTCATCATAGGAGTGGTCGTCACCCTCTCTGTTCTATTGCCTATTGGCTACGAACAGGAGGCCAATCCTTTAATCACCCCTTCCACCATCAACCCGGAATGGTATTTTCTCTGGTTATTCCAGGTCATGAAACTGGTTCCTCCGACGATAGGGGTTTTAGTCCCCTTTGTCATCTCAGCTATTTTAATCCTTCTTCCCTTTATCAATACGAGAGAGATCAATACGTTTCGTGGGCACCGCTGGTTCATTTTTGGAGGCGCGTCGGTCCTCGTTCTAATATTTATTTTAAGCATCTGGGCTACGTTATGAGAATAAAAGAGATGAAAACATCCTGGCGCAAATTTCTTCAGATTATCCCCTGTCTTATTTTAATGTTGTTTTTCCATCCGATGATCTTCAGTGGGAAGATCTTGGCTGTGGAAAAGGTTGAGATCTCACCCGGGGAGAAACTCTATCGCGAACACTGTCTCCGTTGCCATGGTGAACTGGGGATCGGAGGGCAGGGAAATTTTGGCACCAAAAACCCTGCCAGCCGGATCATCCCTTCTTTGAATACGGGTGCAATTAAACTTGCCTTAACAACAGATAAGTTTGGTGATGTACTTAACCGAAAAACCATCAAAGAGTTTGTCCTTAAGGGGTCCAAGGTGGAAGGGACGGAATCCACCATCTCTCAGCCCACTTTCAAAGAGAAATTGACAGAAGCCCAAATTGATCAGGTGTTAAACTATGTGGCTACGCTTCCGGATACTCGTCCCATCCGCTATACGATTTCTCGGCTTCTGTTCCTTGGCGGTTTCTGGATCTTCTTAGGATTGGTCGTATGGAGCATTCAAACAAAGAGGAAGATTCTTAATTCGATGGACTTGCCCAAGATCCCCATTGGTCATTTCGATAGACTTCGATTGATGGAACTCGATGCGTGTACGAATTGCGGGGAATGTGTCACGTGGTGTCCGGTCTATCTCCAGGATGAGAGAGAAGACATTACCCCTCGGAAAAAGATCGCTAATTTCCGAGAGATGGTTAAGGCCCAGTACAGTCCCAATGCCGTGTTCTTCGATTGTAATCCTGTAGATTCTGAGGCGATTGAAGATTTTACCAAGAACCTTTATGAATGCAGTACCTGCGGCCAATGTCATTTTGTCTGTCCATCGCGAATTGACACAGTCGAGTTGTGGGAGGGGATTAGGCGATGTATCGTTGATCTGGGTTTTGGGCCATTGGAAAATCAAGCCCCTTTAGTTAAGAATACCAAGGTCTATGATAACCCATGGGGACAGCCTCGTTCAAGCCGAGTTCACTGGGCGAGAGCAGGGAAAAAGGAAAAGACGCTGATCGCGCCGCCTAAAGAGATCAAAAAAGGTGCAGAGATCCTCTACTTTGTGGGTTGCACAGCATCTTTCGATGCGAATTTAAGAGAAATTGCCATCCATACGACCAATATCTTAAATGCCCTTGAATTGAATTGGGGTTTTTTGGCAAATCAGGAGAAATGCTGCGGCAGCGTGCTTTTAAGAATGGGAGATAAAGAATTCGAAAGAATTGCTTCGGAAAATATTAAGATGTTTAACGAGCTGGGGATTAAAACGCTGGTCACTTCTTGTGCAGGCTGTTTTAAAACCATCAAGCAAGATTATCCAAAAATTGGAGAATTAAATTTTGAAGTCATCCCCTTTGCGACGCTGCTCTTCAGACTCATCGAGGAAGGCAAGATAAAATTTGATCATCCATTGAATATAAAAGTCACCTACCACGATCCTTGCCATATGGGAAGAGCAAGTGGCGAATATGACAATCCGAGAAAGGTCATCGAGGCCCTTTCAAAAGCAGGAGTGGAATTTGTTGAGATGGAAAGAATTCGGGAGAATTCCAGATGTTGTGGCGCAGGAGGTGGTTTAAAAGCAGGTTATCCTCAGATCCAGCAGAAGATGACCACTGAAAGGGTAAAAGATGCAGAACGAACGGGTGCAACCGACCTTATCTCCACGTGTCCTTTCTGTTATCAGGGCCTTCAAAAGGAAATCATTACAATGGGTTCTACGATTCGGATGAGAGACCTCGTTGAGTTGGTCGCCTTGGCCATGGGTCTGCCCTCTACACGAATTAACAAAGAAGAACAGACGAAAGAGAATTAAGACCTATCCCTCGAGAATATCTGATTACATAAATAAGTTGGTTAATAATCAGTTCATAATTATATGGACACTGAAGACTAATTCCCTCCTCCCATCCCTTTACATAAGGGAGGAATTTCCCCTCTTTGGCAAAGAGGGGCCAGGGGAGATTTTCACAACAATATGTCTTTTCAATTATGGACTCCTTAGTAGCTAACAACGTTTCTTACTCCCATAGATTTCAAATGGAACCATAATAGAGGAAATGTGCGAAATTAAGGAATATAAAAAATACACCTATTGGCTTGAAGAAAAAGAATTTTACGTTTTGGAATATCAATTGAGGGAAAGAGGGTTAAGGCTGGTAGAGGCGAAGAAGGCCGCCTGCGACCCCTTGTTCAAAGAGGTGGAGATTGGCTTTGTGCCCTTGGGGGCCTGGGGGAAAAATCCGTTCTGCAAGAGGCCTTCATCCTGGTATAAGGCCTCACCTTTTGCGGACAAGATTTTGGTGATCAGCTCTTTTGATTTAAAAGAATATCATTTTACCCCTGAAACGATTATTCAAGAGTCAGATTTTCAGCCTCCCAGACTGCCTGACAGGGAAGGAAAGTTAAAATTGATCGAACAAGAAAGTTATCAGAAAGCGAAACCCACCGAATGGGAAGATATTGATTCAGAGGGCCCCGAACTTCACAATCAGTGGTTGAAATTGATGGGACTGAGAGAAGTTTCCTACGAGGAATTATTCATCACCCATTGCGCCAATCATTCCAATTTCATTGAGCCGACCTATTTTATCATTGAAGAGAATGGACCTGTACCTTATTCCATTGATAAGACCTCCCATATCTGTTCAGCCTGTCTCGAATTTTTTAACATCATCGGCGCTCCATTCAGAAAAAAGATGGTTGTTCCCTGTCCGGGGGCTGTTCTATTTGCCGGGATGGCCGCCAACCGATATTATGAAGTCGTCCGACCTTGAACCATTGCCAAGTGCTTTCTATTTTTATGGATAGATAGCTAATCATTTGGGCAGAAACCTGTTTTCCACAAGGCCGCCGCTTCAAAATCCTTTAGAAATTTGTAGCAAACTGGTAAAATGGGGTCTTACGAATAGGAAAATAGCATGCTGACGCCGGAAGAAGAGGCCCATGTCCTCTCAAAAGCCTATGTTCCAGAACACATCGTAAGCCTCATGGCAATCATATCGAAAGGGGAGCCCTTTCTCATTGAGGATCATCTGGGTTTTGTAAAGGACAATTGGCTCATCTTTGTGGGATATCCTTTAGATCAGCGGTTTTCAATGGAACGATGCGAGAAGGTCGTAAAACAGGTTCTCGAAAGATTCCGACCCGAGTCCCTTCGGTTCATTGGCCCGGAAATTCCCCTGTTTCTCATAGATTCCTGCATCGAGAGGCAGACAGATCAATATTATCGATTCGATATTGAGCAAACGAGGGTGAAGAATTCCCTTCGACGAGTGGCAGAAAAGGCCTCTCAGCAATTAGACATGGAAAGGGCCAATGCTTTTTCTAAAGAACATGAGACTCTTATCTCAGAATTTTTGAAAAGGGAAAAATTAAGGCCCAGAATAAAAGAGCTTTACAGAGCCATGCCTTATTATGTTGCTCATTCATCGAGCGCTTGTGTGCTCAACGCTAGGGACAAAAAAGGAAGGCTAAATGCCTTTTATATTGTGGAACTTGGAGCAAAAAAATTTACAACTTACCTTCTCGGTTACCATTCCAAGAGTCATTATATTCCTCATGCTTCTGATCTATTATTTCTCAATATGATCGAACTGACTTGTGAACAGGGTAAAAATGAGATCAATTTGGGATTAGGGGTGAACGAAGGCATTAGAAGATTTAAGGAGAAGTGGGGGGGGGTCCCGTTTCTCAACTATGAGGAATGTGAATATTGTCCTGAGGGCATAAAGATGATTTCGATGGTTCGAACTCTGGAAGGAAAACTCTAACGATTTAACGAAGGGTGAAGGCGCCTAATGATTTTTCCCTGGCTGAGAGAAAAGAGACTGAAAATGGTCTGGAAAACGGAAAAGGAAGGAAAAACAGCATTCCTTGTCGGGACTGCCCATTTTTCACCTTACCGTTTTAGAAAATCTTTAAAAAAGCTGATCCGGAGCGTCGAAGATGTCCTCTTTGAGGGTCCTCTCGATCCGGAGAACATGGCCAAGGTGACTCAGCATGGTCGGCAGCTTGGAGAAACCCCCTCCCTCTACGAGGCTCTTGAACCACCGGTGATCAAGGAGATTAATAGATGCCTCGGCAGCCGAATTCCTCACCGTTCAGCGGAATCCTATTTGGAGCTCTTTGAATCCAGACCTTCTGATTTTCTGGAAACCTATGCTCGAGGAGTACGTCCCTGGATGGCCTTTTTCACCCTTTGGTCTTCCTATTTAAACTGGCATCACTCGATCGATCTGGAGGCCTTCCATATTGCCCAAAAAATGAGAAAGAAGATCCATTTTCTTGAAACCATAGAGGAGCAGCTTGCAGCCCTGGACGGGATCCCCTTTGATGGGATCGTTGAGTATGTCAATCGCTTTCAACATTGGAAACCATATAAGGAACAGTTTTTAAGAGATTTTCTCGAAGGGGACCTGGAAAGATTAATGTCGAGAACGAACAAATTCCCGACCCGCTGTGAATCTATTCTCGGTCGCCGGGATGAGAGGTTCTTTAAAAGAATGAAAGCCTTTTTTGGAAAGGGAGGTGTTACCGCCTTCTTTGGCCTCTCCCATATCCCAGCAATCAAGAAGATGTTCATCAATGAGGGTTATGAGGTGACACAAGTTCTATCATGATTACAGCAGATCAACTCGCCTACATTGAAGAACACGCCTATATCCCGGAGCACATAACTCACTATGTGACTGCCGTTTCAAAGGCTGAACCGTTTCTCTTCGGAGAATTTCTTGCCTATGCCAAAAAAGACTATCTTATATTTGTGGGCTATCCTTTGAGGGAAACCTTCGAGGAAAAGAGGATGAAAAAGGCTCTGGATGAGGTAACAAAGCGTTTCAAACCAGGCGAAATTGCATTGACAGCGCCTATCATTCCATCTTTCCTTCGCGAGAGGGTTCAGCGTTCCTCTGATTACTACTACCGGTTGAATCTCTCAGCGTTGTCCGTATCTCAAAAATTGAGGAATATGTTAAGTCGGGCAGGCCGAGAACTTTCTGTGAAAAAAAGTAGAGACTTTGCTAAGGAGCACCAGAAGCTGATCGAAGCCTTTCTAAAGACTCATCCGGTGGATGAAGCAACCCGCTTCATCTTTGAGAGAATCGGTGACTATCTCTCCTCATCTACCACTGCATGGGTCTTTGAAGCAAGAAATAGGAAAGGCGAACTGGTTGCTTTCGATGTTGCGGAATTATGGCCAAGGGACTATATTCTTTATATGTTCAACTTCAACTCCCGTGACCGTTTTGTCCCGGGTGCCTCCGATCTTCTTCTTTCCGAAATCATTCGGCATGCGCAAGGAGAGCATAAGAAATACATTAACTTAGGCTTAGGGATCAATTCGGGTGTCGCCTTTTTTAAAAGAAAATGGGGAGGGGCTCCTTTTCTTCCCTATAATTTCTGGTTATATAAGCCCTCAAGAGATGAGGCCTTAGAAACTTTTCTCCAGAAACTGTAGATCCGATGATAGAAAAAATTTTCAAAAGATTGCTAAAAAGAAGAAAAGAGAAACCTTTTTCAGCATGGCAGATTGAATTGACGACCCGATGTCCTCTGCGATGCAAGATGTGCATCCGAACAGGAAGTCCGGACTGGCAATACCAGGATATGCCTCTTGAGGATTTCAAAAAACTTCTTCCCTACCTGAAAGATGTTGAATCCGTTGTTCTCGAAGGCTGGGGTGAATCCCTGCTTCATAAAGATCTTTCTCAATGCATTAAGCTTGTTAAGAAGGAGGGGCCTCAGGTGGGATTCGTGACCAGCGGCATGGGATTGACGCAGAATCGGGTGGCTGAACTCATCGAAGCAGGGCTTGACTTCGTGGGTTTCTCAATCTCGGGGACAACCCCGGAGACACACGATGCCATCCGGGTCAACTCACATCTTCCAGAAGTCCTTAGTGCTGTTCGTCTTTTTCAGGAAGCGAAAGCGTGCCAGGGACTCCTTCGGCCCAAAATACACTTCGTTTTCCTCATGGTCAAAGACAATATCCACGAGGTTCCTTTCATTCCCTCTTTTGCCACAGAGATGGGCATTGAGGAAGTTATCCTGATAAACATCTGCCATACGATTAACACCTGGCAGGGAAAACAAAAAGTATTCGCCTGGGAGAGGGAGAAAAATGAGTACGAAGCGATCGTAAAGCAGGCAGAAATCAATGCTCGAAAGCTAAAGATCAGATTAAAGCGGCCATCCTTGTGTACCACTGAGGTGCCGGTGTGTGAGGAAAACCCACTGAGGAACATTTATATCTCCGCAGATGGAGAGGTTTCGCCCTGCGTCTATCTCTATCCACCTCTTCCTTCACCTTTTAAAAGGATCTTCTGCGGTGAAGAGCATTGGATGGAAAAGGTGAGTTATGGCAACATCTTTAAAGAACCTTTCCCCGCCATATGGAATGGCGAAAATTATGACAAATTCAAAAATTGCTTTAAAGAAAGGGAGAAAAAGTTTAGCGAGACATATCTCTCCCTTTTGCAGGGCTCTTCAACAGAAGCCTTACGAGGAATCGTACTTCCCCAACCTCCAGAGCCCTGCAGGACATGCCATAAAATACTTGGGGTTTAACAAGCCCAAAGGGGGATCACTCAGATGGTCCAGGTTTAGGAGAGATTGTCGAGGGTATCGAGCCAGGCCTCTTTAGACATGGTTGTCATCGGTCCATGACCAGGATAGATTGTTGTTTTCGGTGGAATCACGCTATTAAGCCTCTTTAGACTCCTAAGCATTAATCCCATACTGTGAGGTCCTTTTATTTTCCCAAACTCTCCTTTGAGGAGGGTATCTCCCGTAAACAAAGCCTTAACTTCCCTAATATGAAAACAAAGAGAGCCCATGGTATGCCCTGGTGTATGGAGGACCTTTATTATGGTATTCCCTAATTTCAATGAACTATTGTCTTTAAGAAGGAAATCTGGCTCCAAATTGCTGTCTAACTCTTTGAGAAGTTCAGTATCGGATTTGTGCAGGCAGATTGTCCCGCCCATATTGTTCTTTACTTTGGATAATGAATGAATATGGGAGATGTGCCCATGGGTCACCAGGATATATTTTAGACTGGCTCCAAGTTCCTGAAGTGTATTTCGTATATCATCATAACAGTGAGCCACATCCACCAATGCAGCCTCATCTCCGCTGATGAGGACATAAGTGTTGTTCTCTTTCGGTGGGCATACAAATCGCTTTATCATCAACTCGGCTTCACTCATTTAAAGCGCATCCTCTTACGAGTTCAAAGTTCCAAAGATCCTCTCTACCTCGGCCGACCGGATCCTCTCTGTGGCTTCTTCCATTTCGGAAACGATATCGGGGGCCGATGACATCCTCAAGGTTTGAGTCGCAGCTCGATTGACCTCCTTTTCAACTTGCTCAAGTTGCTTTAAAAAGACAGTATAGTCCTTTCGTGTTCCGTAAGCATTCTTCACCATGGAAGGGTGGTCCTTTCCTTCCGCATTGAGGAGCCTGTAATAATGATCGATGAGCAGCTCGATTTCTCTCATCTGCTTCTGTCGAATCTTGACGGAATAAATCCCTTTCTTATCGGAAGCCAGGATTTGGCTTGTTTTGTCTTTGATCTGAGTCATTGCCTCTTCTTTGTTCAGCTCCCTTTTGATCATGTTAAAAGCTGCCTCGAGCGCTAACTTCTTTGTGAACATGAAATTAAGAGCGAAGGTCTCTCTCGCTCTCTTAAAACTTAAAAAATTAAAGAGAAAGACGATGGGAATCAATACGTCCCATACCCCCACTGGGTTTTGTCCGACTACTCCATTAGCCACAGTTTTGGCTAAGGACCGTTCCTGAGAAAGAATCTTCTCATATTTTGTGTCCAGAACAGTTGGCAGAAGTCTTCCCATTTTTCACCTACTCCGTTCTTGAGAAGGTCCGGTTGACTTCCTTTTCCCTCAATTTCTCTGCTTGCGCCTGTTCTGCCCTAAGCCGCTCCCGGATGTCAATGGCTTCGCCATGGATATTGGAAATGGCTTGGTCTATTTCCTGTTCAGCGGCGGTAAGCTGATGTAAATGAGCCTCATACTGTTCCCGGGTCTTATAGGCATTTTTGACTAGAGCGTAATAGCTATTTCCCACCGCATTGAGAAGTTTGGAAAAGTGGTCAATGAGCAGATGGATTTCGTCCATATGCCCGCGAAGGAGCCTCTCGGAATAGATTTTCAGAGAGGTGAGCCACTGTCTGATTTCTTTTTCAATTCGTGAAAGGATATTCTTTCTATCTTCACCGTTGAGGATATCCAAAGCCCCATCCAGGGCCAACTTTCTTGGAAATAAAAAAAGATCGCTATATCTCCTAATCTCGCTGCTCCTTCTGAGGACGTCGAAAATAAACATGCCTGGTAAAAGGAAGCGCCATGCAGTCAGAGGTCTTCTGATATATACCCCAAGGGCAACGGCCCTGGCAAACGACTCTTCCGCATTTAGGATGACTTTGTATTTTCTTTCCATAGCCCCTCTTTTGCGAGATCATAGCACTCCGTCTTTCCCTATGTCAATTTTCATATTCACTTGATAGTGAAAGCATTCTCATGAATCATTCCAGCATGCGGAAAAAAAGAGAGGCTCTTTAAAGAGCCCCTCTTTTCATGCCTTTCTTACCGATTTCAATCAGGAAGGATAGGCGGAGTGAAGAACTTCCCAGACCAGAGGATCCAGACTACAAATAATGTCCAGAAGGCATTAAATATTTGGGCAATCCAGTAAGCAATGGCAGGTCTGCCACCACCGACCGAGACCAAATCTTTGATTCGTGTCTCTAAACCGATGCAAACAAAGCAAATGGCGAAGAACCAGACGCGGTAACTCTGACAGATGCCAGAGATTGATTTGGCTGCCTTTTCACCCACGCTCGGTTCGACAAAGAAAGATATGATGAGGGAAGAGACCACGAACCCAATGATGAACTTGGGGAAGCGATACCAGACCTCTGCCTTTGACGGTTTCTCACCCTTCTCCTTCTTCTCGAGACTCAGGGTAGCCCAAAGAGCCAATAGGAAAGCCGCAAAACCGATGAGGATATTCTGAGCCATCTTGACCATGGCAGCGGCATTCAAAGCGGCTTTCGTGCCAATGACCTCCCCTGCGGCGACCACGGCTCCTGTATTGTCAATTACCCCGCCAACCCATGCCCCTGCCATGTTTGTTGGAAGATTGATCCATTTTGCGACCGGGGGCATAATGACTATGAGTATTACTGCGCAGATCATCAACCAGGCCACAATATAACTCACTTCTTTGGGATCTCCCTGAACGGCTCCACCGGCAGCAATGGATGCTGAAACTCCGCAGATAGAATTGCCAGTGGCGATGATGCTGGAAAATCGTTCCGAGATGCCAAACCACCTGCATAACCAGTAGGTAACGAACCAGACGACAATCACTACCAGCAGGGCCTGCGCTAGACCCACAGCGCCTGCCTTGATGACCACGGAGAACATGATCTCGGCTCCCATACAGACCAGGCCGATCTTTATGAAGTACTCTGTCATCGCCCCGGCTTTCAGCCACTCTGGGACGCCCAAAAAGTTGCTGATGGCGAGACCGATGAAAAGAGCCCAGAGGACATATTCAAAGCCGTAGTAGTGAATTCCCTTCTGGTTCGCAATAACCAATGCAATGAAGGCGATGATAAAGATTGCTAAATAGCCAGGAATGTAAAGTTTTAGATTCCGTTTCATCGCAGCGGCGCCTATGAGCGTTAATACAGCGGTGGCGATGAACAATACGATCAAAGTCCCAAGAGTTCCCCATCCCTGGGGGAAGGCTTGTCCCAGACTCATCCACTTGCCAAGCTTAGGAGTATGCGGCATCACCCCAGCAATAGCCATGAGCAATATAAACCAGCCGATCCAGCACGCCCACCAATCCTCTTTTCTCCACAAAGATGACCAATCAATACCCTGTTTCTTTTCAGCCATAATGACACCCCCTTTTTATAACTTACCTGAATAAAAAATTTAATTTACTTTTTTCATTAATTATGAAAAAATAAATCACCTCCTTTAGATTGGTTTTTAGAGAAGCTTTGATGACGTGGTTCTATCTAATCACCTTTTTAATATCTTGTCAATAAAATAGTGTTGTTCCGGTAGCAATTCTCGGTGAGTTCACAAACTATTGAGATTCTTCCCTGCCTGCCGGCAGGCAGGGCTTCGCTCAGAATGACAACTGGGGACTTCCGTAATGTCATTCTGAAGGAGCCCTTGCGACTGAAGAATCTCGCTGTATTTTCACTGAGAATTGCTGTTGTTCTGGTTCTACTGCCTTGATCTGCTATAATCACACCATCGCTCTTTCAGGCGGGCTATCATGTTTTGGGGTGCTGTGAAGGCGCTCTAAAATGGCATCCACCACAATCCATCAGGCCACAAGTATTTTCAAGGGCGCTCCCTTTGTCGTGACAACTCCTGCAGGATTCCACATCTACCTGTCTCCTCCACAAAGGACATAGCAATAGCCGTGCCATTATGAAAAGTCGCAAAACCCTTCGAAAATAAAGATATTCCTGATTAAAGATCTATAAGGTGGGATAAACTTATATGCAACAAATATCTTGCAGTGCTATATTTTATTTGCACTGCTTCTGAATTCCTCAGAATTTATGCCATATTTTCTCATTAAATGCTGAAGGGACTGTCTTTCTAAGCCTGCCTTTTTGGCTGCCAAGGAGACATTACCACTGCACTGCTTCAACAGCTCTGATATATATTCAACATTGAACTTTTCAAGAAGACCTTTTCTTGCCTCTTTGTAAGCAAGCTTTGATAGGAAATCAATTGCATCCTCAGGGCATGGTAAATTCTTGAAATCGTATTGAAAATCCTGAGGTGTAACGATCTCACCCTTCGTAAAGATCACAGACCTTTTGATTTCATTTTGGAGCTCTCTGACATTCCCGCTCCATCTTCTTGAAATGAGCATTTTTAAAGTATCTTCTGAAAATCGCTTAGAGGAAATATTAAATTCGCGGCAATAGAGGGAGAGATAGTGATTTGCAATCGATGGAATATCTTCAGCAATCTCGCTAAGGGATGGTGTAGTAATCGAAACGACATTCAATCTGTGATAAAGATCCGGTCTGAATTGATAGGAGGCGATTTTTTCCTTAAGATTCTGATTGGTTGTGGCAATAACCCTTACGTCAATTTTGTAAGATTTTGTATCCCCGAGCGGCCTTATCTCTTTTTCCTCCAAGACCATCAATAGCTTTGCCTGAAGTATTGTTGGCAGATCTCCAATCTCGTCAAGCAAGAGTGTCCCGCCATTGGCAGCTTCAAAGAGACCTTTTTTATCGTGCGTTGCCCCTGTAAATGCGCCCTTCTTATAGCCGAAGAGTTCGCTCTCTAAAATATTTTCTGGGATAGAAGCGCAGTTTATAGCAATCAAAGGTTTATTCGCCCGGTTACTCAAGGCATGTATCATTCTCGCAGCAAGATCCTTTCCTGTTCCTGTCTCACCTGTAATGAGAACAGTTAGATCTGTTTTTGCCACAACCCTGATTGTCTCAATAATTTTTTTCATTGCGAGAGACGCACCCACAAAGCTCTCTATGGTTTCTTTCTCTTTGATTCTCTTCTCAAGATCGATGCTCTTTTTAATAAGGTTGTAGTAATCAAGAGCCTTTTTAAGGGTATGCAGCAACCTCTCCTCATCAAAAGGCTTTGTGATATAATCATAGGCGCCGAGTTTAAGACTCTCAACGGCATCTTCGATACTTCCGTAGGCAGTCATCATAATCACTAAGGTAGAATGATCCATCTCTTTGATGTGTTTCAGGAGATCTATACCGTTCATCCCCGGCATCCTGATATCCGCAAGAACAATACTGAAGGCCTCCTTGGCGATCATCTCCATAGCCTTTTCTCCATTGTCCGCTATGGAGACATCCACATGAAGCTCCTCTTTCATGAACCTTTCGAGAAACGTCAGCATATCAGGGATATCGTCAACGACAAGAATAGATCCTTTCATCCTCTCTCCTTACCCCGTTAGAAATAATACCCCCGCCTTCGTGGCCGGTGACACTTCGGCGCAGCGAAGGCCCTCTGCCCTGCGGTGGGGTTTGATGTTCCACTAAGATTTCTAACGGGGCTTACCTTTTGCCCCGTTAGAAATTCTTGAAAGCCCGATGTTTTCGGAGGTGCCTTAAGTTATCGACACTCAAAAAATATGTAATTTCTAACGAGTCCCGCCCTTTCTAACGGGGTTTGATATTGATCGGGAGCCATACTCTGAAAATTGCTCCCCTTCCTTCCCCGTTTTCAAAAGAGATTTCACCGTTGTGCTCTTTAACGATTCCATAGCACACAGGGAGCCCAAGGCCTGTCCCCTGTCCGGGTTCCTTAGTTGTAAAGAATGGTTCAAATATCCTATTCTGAATATTTTTGGGGATACCGCATCCAGTGTCAGAGAAGACCGTCAAAACCCTATCCTTTGCCTTATCATAATGGGTGGATACGTGAATAGACCCACCCGAATCCGTTGCCTGACAGGCATTCATCAGGAGATTCATAAAGACCTGCTTCATCTTGTCAATATCCATTTTCACAGGCGGAATAGAAGGGTCATAGTTCCTTACTATTGTAATGCCATCATTATTGAACTGAGTCTCCACAACGGAGGCGATAGACTCTATCGTTCTATTAATATCTGCCTTTATATATTGTGGCCTTTTCTGCCTTGAAAAATTGAGGAGATCTTCCACAATCTTTTTGCACAGCTCGGCGTTACTATGGATGATCTTGAGATCCCCTTTTGTCTCTCCATCGAAAGAGGATTTCTTCGTTAGCAACCTTGTAAACCCGAGGATGATGGTCAATGGGTTGTTGATTTCATGGGCAACACCTGCTGCTAATTGTCCAACGGAGGCAAGTTTATCAGCCTCTCTTATCCTTTCTTCCATCCTCTTTCTCTCGGTAATGTCCTTGACAATACACTCATAACCACAGATATGGTTGTCCGCATCTTTTCTTAGGGTAGCGGCGATCAGTACATTTATTTCTCCTCCGTCTTTTTTTCTTAAAATCGTCTCATAGTCTTTCGCAAATTCGTCCTTTTCAATGCGGGAAAGAAAATCTTTCAATGCCTCCTCCTTGGAAAATAGATGATCCAGGGATACGTTTTTAATGAACTCCTCTTTGCTTTCATAACCCCATAACTCAACCCCTGAATGATTCACATCTCTTATGGGCCCTGCACAATCGATAAGGACGATGGCATCCTTGGAACCCTCAAATATGCGGCGGTATTTCATCTCTGAGGATATTAATTCATCCTGTGAGCTTTTGAGATGAGAGATCATCTGATTAAAGGACCTAACAGCCTCCGAGATCTCATCATCTCCCCTTACCTCAAACGTCACATCGAGGCCTTTCTCCCCGCTAATGACAGACTTGAAAAAAGCGTTTATTTTTCTTAAGGGTTTTATAAGAACCACATAATGGAAGTAGTTTAAGATCAGGAAAGTCGCAGCCATTCCTGAGAGACCTAAGATGAATATTAAAAAGGCCGATTGGGTTATCTGATGAAATGCTTCATCCACTGGTATAGCAACCGATTCTACCCCCGCTACATTGCCGATCTTTCTGTAAAAACCGTGATCCTTTCCATAAATCTTGATAAGAGATTTCGGTGCATAGGAGGGATCCCCATGACATATGAGACACTGGGCCTCCATGATGACAGGCTTTTGATGAACAAAATATCTCCTTCTGTCTCTTTTAATAAGCCCCTTCCATTCGTTGGCAGTTTTAGGATTCTTCGAAAAATTATTTATAAATTCCTTCTCATATTCATTCGCCAAATTCTCGGGGTTTCTCGGATCGATGGCAACCCTTCTATAAATATATTCCGGAAATCTATTCATGAACCTTTTCGTAATACCCCTTGTTATGAAGGTAGTGGACATGGCCTCCTGAATAAATTCATCCTTTGGCAAAACATGGAACATCTTCGGTCTCAGTTCATCCCTGACATATTCTTCGGTTGCATTGATATAAGAGAGGAGAAGCTCTGTTTTTCTGTAAGTCTCTTTCAAATAGAGGTTTTTCACGTAATAATAGAAAAAGATGGATATCGTACCGAAGGTGATGCAAAGGATAATCCCGATGCCAAGCATGAGTTTTTTTGTCAGTTTAATATTCCTTATCCCGGCCATCCTGGTCTGCCTCAAAACTTTAGAATAATAGAATAAAACTTTTTAGAACAGTGCAAACAAATTATAGCACTGCAATATAATTTTTGCATCTAAATCTAATATTTCTCTTTCATAAGCCTCAAGCTATATTAAAATTATTTTTATTTTCAATGGGTAAGGATATTGAATACTAATGGCACAATTATTGCTGATTTGAAATAAGTTTTTACTCTCTTGATTTTAGAGGAGCAAAGAAGTATAAAAGAAAATAAAAAATTCCTCAGGAGGTGAGAAAATGGAAGAAAAAACCCCCCTAATAGATGAATTGGAGAAAGGGCCCTGGCCGAGTTATGTAAAAGAGATTAAGAGGATGGCGAAGAAGAATGCAGCAGCAAAGGATCTTTTAGGAGTGCAGGAATTGTCATTTAAAGAAAAGGTGACCCACTGGAAACACGGTGGCATTGTGGGAGTTACTGGGTATGGGGGAGGGGTGATCGGAAGATATTGTGATTCTCCTGAGAAGTTCCCTAATGTCTCCTCCTTCCATACCTTGAGGGTAAACCACCCTGGAGGCTGGTTTTATACCACAAAGGCGTTGAGGAAGATTTGCGATGTATGGGAGAAGTTTGGCAGTGGCATGACAAATTTTCATGGATCAACAGGCGATATCATTCTTCTTGGAACAACCACTGAAAATCTCCAACCCTGCTTTAATGCCTTGACCGAAATAGGGTATGATCTGGGAGGTTCGGGATCATGCTTAAGAACCCCTACTGCCTGTGTGGGGCCTGCTCGTTGCGAATGGTCATGTATCGATACTCTCGATATGGTCCATAACCTGACGATGGAGTTTCAGGATGAAATTCACAGGCCCAGGTGGCCCTATAAATCCAAGATCAAAATTTCCGGGTGCCCCAACGATTGTGTGGCCGCCATCGCAAGGGCGGATATTACAATCATTGGCACCTGGAGGGACAGTCTAAAGATTGACCAGAAAGCCGTCAGAGAATATGTGAAAAGTGGAATGGATATCAGGACAGACATCGTTGCGAGATGCCCAACCAATGCGTTGGAATGGGATGAGAAAGCACAGGAACTGAGGCTCATTCCTCAGGATTGTGTCCGGTGCATGCATTGTATCAATAAAATGACAAAGGCCATCCGACCAGGAAATGACAAAGGGGCCACTATTCTGATTGGTGGAAAAGCGCCCATCCTGAAAGGAGCAATGCTCTCTTCGGTCCTTATTCCTTTTATGAAGATAGAACCCCCCTATACCGAGATCAAAGATCTCATCCGAAAAATTTGGGATTGGTGGGATGAAAATGGAAGAACGAGAGAGAGGGTCGGGGAGCTGATCGAAAGGCTGGGAATGAGAAACTTTCTTAAAGCAATTGGATTGAAGCCAACTCCACAAATGATTAAGGCGCCGAGAACAAACCCTT
>PEUO01000223.1 GCA_002780715.1 Deltaproteobacteria bacterium CG03_land_8_20_14_0_80_45_14 | reverse complement strand
TCACAGTAGGCATTGGAGTTCCCATTCCTATTTTAAATGAGGAGATACTTCGGTATACTGCGGTTCGGGATGAGGAGATCTTAGCTCAAGTGGTGGACTATAGTGATTCCTATCCTCAATGTATTCCCGGAAACATAGGAGAGGTGAATTATAAACAACTCAAGAGCGGCAGAATTACTGTTCAGGGAAAAGAGATTCCTACCTCTGGTCTTTCCAGTTATCTAAAAGCCAGGGAGATCGCGAAAACCTTGAAAGAGTGGATCGAAGCGGGAAAGTTCTTTTTGACCCAACCCGTTGAACTCCTCCCTTCTGCCGATTCTGGGATCGTTTTTAAAGCCTTAAAAGAGAGACCCATCAAAAAAACAGCATAGAGCAAAGGGCATGGCGCATAGGGAGAAGGAAACTCTATGCTCTCTGCTCTAAGCCCTCTGCTCGAATGAAAAGGAGTGCCCCATGCAGAAAAAAAGAATTGTTCTCAATTATCCTTCCCGTCTCGTCGATCAACCCGTCATATCAAAACTCGTCAAGGATTATGATTTGATCGTCAATATCATGAGAGCCCGGATTACCCCCAAGGAGGAGGGAAGGCTCGTATTAGAGCTTACCGGGAAGAGGGCCGGGATGGAGGCAGGGTTTAAATATCTCAGTGAAATAGGGGTGAAGGTCCAACCTTTGGCTCAGGATGTCAAATGGCATGAAGATCGCTGTACACACTGCACGGCCTGCATCAGTGTCTGTCCAACTAAGGCGCTGGATGTCGAAAGGACGAATATGGAGGTGTCCTTTAAACGAGACAAGTGCATTGCCTGTGAACTGTGCATTCCAGTCTGCCCTTATCAGGCCATGGAAATCCTGTTTTAAAAAGGGGATACAACGCCAACGCAAAAAACAAATTGACACGTAGGGCAAGGCTTCAGCCTTGCCTCTCTCTTCTTCAGGCAGGCTTTTAAGCAACCCTAAAGGGTTGCCCTACAGAAGTATAATGTAATTGTACAAAGAAGGGGGATCTTGATTGAAAAAAAGGGTAGTTGTGGCAATGAGTGGGGGCGTTGATTCGAGCACGACTGCCTGGGTTCTCAAGGAGAAGGGTTATGAAGTAGTCGGCGCAACGATGTGTATAGGAATGATGGATAAGGCCCAGGGAAGTCCAGCCCGATGTTGCGGCCTTGCCGATATCGAAGACGCCAGACGCGTTGCTCTTCAACTTGGGATCCCTTTTTATGTTTTCCATCTTAGAGAAGAGTTTGAAGAAGAGGTCATCCAATATTTTTGCGATGAATACGTTAAAGGAAGAACACCTAATCCTTGTATCCTTTGCAATGAAAGGATGAAGTTTGGCTCTTTTTTAAAGATGGCGCTCGAGCTGGAGGCAGATTTTATTGCCACAGGCCATTATGCAAGGGTGGATTTCGATGAAAGGATCGGGCGGTATCTTTTAAGAAAAGGAGTGGACCGGAGGAAAGATCAGTCCTACGTTCTCTTTTCTTTAACCCAAGACCAGTTTCGCCATACTCTATTTCCGTTGGGAGAACATCGAAAAGAGGAAGTGAGGGAAAAGGCGCTTCAATTGGGTCTTCGAGTTCATGACAAACCTGAAAGCCAGGAGGTCTGTTTCATTCAGGAATCCTCCTATCACTCTTTTTTATCAGAGAGGTTAAAGGAGTCCGTTGAACCAGGTCCCATTGTTGATAAGGAAGGGAATGTCTTGGGAAAACATAAAGGAATCCCTTTCTACACCATTGGGCAACGGAGAGGTCTCCGCCTGGCAAAAGGAAAGCCTCTCTATGTGATTGGGATCGACCGAGAAAAGAATGTGATCGTCGTCGGAGGAGAAGAAGAGGTTTATCGTGACACATTCATCGTCGATTCTGTCAATTGGATTGTACTGCGTGAGAGTATCCCTCCCACCCATAACATTCAGGTAAAGATCAGGTATAACCATCCTGGTTCAGAGGCCAGCATTTCTCCAAAGGGAGAGGGTGAATTGGAAGTGAAGTTTAAATCTTCTCAGAAGGCCATCACCCCTGGGCAAGCAGCAGTTTTCTATGATGGAGAAACAGTGCTCGGAGGAGGGTGGATCAAAGAAGTGATCAATTAAAAATGAAAAATGACCATTTATCAATTAGCAATGGACAAAAAATAAAAGCGTCTTTGAATCATTGGGTCTTTTAACTCTCTGAAACTAATCCTCTACGACAATTTTAGACACAAAGACGCTAAGACATTTTAAAACATGGATAAATCGATCAACGAAAAATTCGAACGATTGAAAGAAATATTTCAATCCATGGGGAAGGTGGTCGTGGCTTTTTCAGGAGGGGTGGATAGCACCCTCCTCCTGAAAGTGGCTCGAGATACCCTTGGAGATAATAATGTCCTCGCTGTCACTGCACTCTCTCCCCTCTATCCAGAAAGGGAATTAGGAGAGGCGAAAAAATCGATTGAAACATTAGGGGTGAGGCACCGCCTGATCCAATCGAATGAGTTGGAGATCCCTGGATTTTCTAAAAATCCTCCGAACCGATGCTACTATTGTAAAGATAAGCTTTTTAGAGAATTAAAGGACTTAACCAAAGAAGAAGCAATCTCTTTTGTCGTCGAAGGTTCCACCTTAGATGACGACAAAGACCACAGACCAGGGAGGGTGGCGATTCAGGAGTTGGGAATCCGAAGCCCCCTCAAAGAAGCCCTGTTCACAAAAATAGAGGTAAGGAAATTATCCAAAAGGTTGGGGCTTCCTACCTGGGATAAACCTTCTTTTGCCTGCCTCGCCTCACGATTTCCTTATGGGGAGGAAATCACAGAAGAGGCATTGAGAATGGTCGATGCCGCAGAGGATTTCCTCTTTGGATTGGGATTCAAACAGGTTCGCGTGCGTCATTACGGAAATCTGGCAAGAATCGAAATCCTTAAAGAAGAAATGACACGTCTGATGAATGGTTCATTGGGAGAAAAAGTGGTGAACCATCTGAAAAAGATTGGCTATCGCTATATTACATTGGACCTTCAGGGCTTTCGCTCTGGATCGATGAATGAGGTTTTAGGATGAAAGCCATCGCTCTCCTATCCGGAGGGCTCGATAGTACGCTCGCAGCCAAGGTCATCATGGAGCAGGGAGTCGAATTGGAGGCCCTCAATTTTATGACGGTATTTTGCACCTGCACAAATCGGGGAGCCACCTGTTTGGCTTCCCAGAAGGCGGTTGAGACCTTAGGGATTCCTTTAAGAGTATTCAATGTTTCTAAAGAATATCTTAGTGTAGTGAAGCACCCAAAGCATGGCTATGGAAGAAATATGAATCCGTGCATTGATTGTCGGATCTTCATGCTAAAAAAAACGAAGGCCTATATGGAAGGATCGGGAGCCGTTTTCATTGTTACAGGGGAAGTGTTGGGACAGAGGCCCATGTCCCAACGAAGAGATGCGATGAATTTGATCGAAAGGGAGGCCGGGCTTGAAGGGTTTATCTTGCGCCCCCTCTCTGCCAAAGCGCTTCCAATGACCATCCCAGAGAAAGAAGGGTGGGTGGATCGATTGAAGCTGCTAAACATTCAGGGGCGCTCAAGAAAACCTCAGATCGGACTGGCAGAGCACTACGGCATTCATGACTATCCTTGTCCTGCGGGAGGATGTCTTCTTACAGACCCTGGATTTGCAAAAAGAATGAAGGACTTGATGTCTCATCTTCCCGATTTTTCCCTAAACGATGTTCACCTTCTTAAAATGGGAAGACATTTTCGGCTCTCCCATGGAGTTAAATTAGCAGTTGGGAGGAATGAGGAAGAAAATCAAAAGATCCAGACCTTCGCTCAGGAGGAAGACATTTTATTAAAGGTTTCCAGTTTCCCAGGACCCCTTTCTCTCCTAAGAGGAAAGCTTGACGAAGGAGATATTGAGAAGGCAGGAGCCATCACGGCTCATTATAGCAAAGCAAAGGATTTAGCGAATATAGAGGTAACCTATAAAGGTGTTGATGAAGATCACCATCAATCTCTTTTTGTTTCACCTATTTCGAGAGGAGAAATTGAGAGGTTGATGATCAATGAATAATACCCCCACCTCGCCCTCCCCCCTTGAGGGGTGTGTCGTAATGTCATTCTGAGGTGTTAGCCGAAGAATCTCTGTTTTCTAACTTATTGACTCTATGAGATTCTTCACGGAGTTTACACTGAGCCAAAAAGCGAGACCCTTCCCCTTCGTTTCACTCAGGGTCAGGGTGACACATGGCGAAGGGTTCAGAATGACAAACATAGCATTTCCCTCATTGTGACACAGTCTCTTGAGGGGGAAGGAAGGGAGGGAGGGGGGGTAAAGATGGAGGGGGGAGAAAGGAAATCAGCGGTGGATAATATGGCTCAGAAAAAACATATTTTTACCCCGGTGAGTGAAAAGGAAGTCACACGGGCCATTGTCGATGGTTTTGCGCGGCAGTTTATTGAATATGTGGAGAGTGATTGCCTCATCATCGGAGGTGGCCCCAGTGGATTGATGGCTGGAAGGGATATTGCTTTGAAAGGGGTAAAGACCCTGATTGTGGAACGGAATAATTACATCGGAGGAGGCTTCTGGATTGGGGGCTATCTGATGAATAAGGTAACCGTCCGGGAGCCTGGACAAAAGGTATTAGAGGAATTGGGCATCCCCTATGAGAAGGCAGTGAAAGGCCTCTATGTGGCGGATGGTCCTCATGCCTGCTCAAAACTGATCGCTGCGGCCTGTGATGCTGGAGTGAAATTTGCTAATATGACCATCTTTGACGATGTGGTGTTAAGGGAAGGAAATCGGGTCTGTGGCGCCGTGGTAAATTGGACACCTGTCAACGCCCTTCCCCGCGAGATTACCTGTGTGGACCCAATTGCTCTGGAAGCAAAATTTGTGGTGGATTCTACTGGTCACGATGCCTGTGTGGTGAAGAAACTGGAGGAAAGGGGTTTTTTAAAAACCGTCGGGTTCGGTGCGATGTGGGTAGATCAGTCTGAAGATCTGGTAGTGGAACATACTGGAGAGGCTCATCCCGGTTTGATTGTCACAGGGATGGCTGTGGCGACGACCTATGGTTTGCCGAGAATGGGACCTACCTTTGGAGCCATGTTGCTTTCGGGGCGAAAAGGGGCCCAGGTCATTCTTGAAAAGCTGAAGAAGAAGTGAACGATTTCATTCGTCCGATTCCCTCAATCATCGACCTCTATGAAGAAGGGGATTTGAATGGCCTGAACATTAGCGAATTGGGTCAATACCTCGAAGAAAAAACTCACATCCCCTTCCGTATTCAAGGGAATATTTATAAGGGAATTTCCAAGGGAAATATCCAAGTTGTTGCTGAGAAGTTGGCCAAGGTCAGAGTTAGGGACCCGGCTAGAAGATATGTTTCAAGAATTCCTTTGCAAGCTGAAGTTGATTACGAGAAACGAAGAATTCAGGACCCTGATTGGAAAATTTTTGGAATTCTTTACGATGGGGTTTTTTATCAAAATATTATTTCAGACCTGATCTCCGAATGTGGCCTTGACTTAGGCGATTGCTCCATCCTTTTCACTAATCAACTCTTTGGAACGTGGGATCGGGATAACGATAGATATCACGCCAGAGTTAGTCTTTATGGTTTTCCCAGCCTTATTTCCATCAGCGGGCTTGTGGTAGCGCCTGCAAAGCCCAAAGAATTCTACCTGAAAAAGCAGATGGGTGCGCCAGTAGAG
>PEUO01000116.1 GCA_002780715.1 Deltaproteobacteria bacterium CG03_land_8_20_14_0_80_45_14 | reverse complement strand
CTCCGGTATTCATGGGCACAGTACTGACTCCCACGATCCGAATGGTGGATCAGGCCTGCTCCAGGCCGTTTGGCTGCCACTTCCCATATCTTCAAGGCCGAATAGTCATTGAGTAATTTGGTCATCGAGGGTGATAAAGAAGTTGATAGCATAGTCCTGTAAGAAACTTCTTACCTATGTAGAAGAGGTGAAGGATGTAATAAGGCAAAATTATTCTTTTTGAAGAAAGATTGTAGCGCCAGCGGAGGTTCTCCCGAGTGGGGAAAAAGAGGTGAAATATATAACGAACCCGGGAGGTTTTATCTGGCAACTTTCTTAACTTCAAAAGGCGCTCGAAATAACTTGCAGGGAGTTTTGCGTAGTATTGTTCTTGCCGATCTTCAACTCCTAGTACCAGTGTATTGATATCCAGTGGCGCTGCTTCCTCAGCTAAGGGTATTTCAGCTTGCCAATAGTGATTTAAGGTGGCAATAACAGGGAGGATATCGTTCTCAACACCCCATTTATGGCCAATATCTCCGACCTTTAACCAGTCTATTTTCCATGCTCTTATTGCATAGAGAAGATCTACAAGCCATTTTATTTCAGTAAATCCTTCATCTGATAGATGTCTTGAGGAGTGAAGGAGGGTATGGACAATGAATTGCTCTTTGCTCAGGTGGTCAACTTTGATTCCATCAGTGCTTGTTTCCTCCCTTCCCTGCCATATTTCTGATCTGGCACCTAAATGGTCTCCCCGTACTCCGAAGATACTCAGGTGGGGTTCTATCATGAGACTTCGGTCTTTACATAATGGGTCGAGGTGGCTGTCAAATTTCTGAAGCTCCTCATCTTCAGGAGAATTTCTGGCGGCTAATGGTTTATAGCCGGCCATCGTCATCACTTTTTTAAAACAAGGTATCATATCAGCAGGTATTAGAATATCCAGATCACAAAAAGTTCGAAGCCCGGGTTGCGGATAGAGACGCAGCATTGCCGAGGCGCCTTTAAGAAGAATCATGGGTATTTTTTCTGAATCGAGCATCTCCTTAACTTCTTTAATCTGGCGACGGGCCTGCTTTTCCTCTGCGATCTGATGAAGGTAATGTCCGAGCCATTCTTTGCTCAGTTGCTCCGGCAATGAAATCCCCAGAGATCTGGTGCGATAATAGAGGAACGGGGTTACCCCGTGGAGTTTGGAAAGCTCGGAGATGTATTGCCAGCCCTCGTCTGAAGTAACGGTAGGGATAGAGGAGGAAAAAGGGTTACAGAGTTGAAGAAAGGCAATTAGATCGTCATCGCGTCTTTGGGTCATAGTGTTACTTGAGTTTATTGGGTTCATTGAGTTTGTTGAGTCCCAGTGAAATAGGCGGGTCCATGGAGTAGTTTCCACACTCCACGGGCGCATTTCATCCCGATTAAATAGCTAACGTTTTTCACGGGATAAATTTGTTTGGTTTATTTAGTTTATTTGGTTATTAAGTTATTGGACGGCCGTAGTCGTCGGCGAAGCGCTCGATGTCATCTTCTTCGACGTAGTCACCATTTTGAACTTCGACGATTTGAAGGAAGATATCTCCAGGGTTCTCCAGACGATGCTTCGTATTGATAGGGATATAGGTGCTTTCGTTCGTATGAACTAAGTAGGTCTCACCCTCTCTTGTCACTTTTGCTACCCCTGATACCACAACCCAGTGTTCACTCCGCCTCCTATGCAATTGAAGACTCAAGCGTGCTCCAGGTTTAAGAACAACCCTTTTAATTTTGTATCTATCCCCTTTCTCAAGAACGGTATAACTTCCCCAGGGCCTCTCTACGGTTTTGTGAATGAGATGTTCCTCACGGTCAGCCTGTCTCAATGCCTCGACAACTTTTCTAACCTCCTGAACTCTTTCCTTGGGAGACACCAGGGTCGCATCGGGTGTATCCACAACCACCATGTCTTTGAGACCAATGGTGGCGATGAGCCTATCGCCAGCAAACACAGTTGAATTTTGACTTTCAATATCAATTGTATTTCCTTTAAGGATATTTCCCGTTTTATCTTTTTCAATGATTTCGTCCAGGGCAGCCCAACTCCCCAAATCAGACCATTTGAATTTAGCAGGAGCCATCAGGATGTTTTGACTTCGCTCCATGATGCCGTAGTCTATCGAGATTGGCTCCAAACGAGAATAGAGTTTATTGAGTTTGTTGCATTCATTGTGTTTATTGGGTTTGTTGAGTTTATCGGGTTTCTTTGGTTTAGATGAATCGAAGAGAATCGATTCAATTTCTTTTAAAGTCCTATAAAGGGATGGGAGGTGTTCTTTGATTTCGGAGAGGATTTGGGAGGTTTTAAATATAAAGATGCCGGAGTTCCAGAAGTAGCCGCCATCAGACAGGTATCTTTTTGCAGTTTTAAGGTCAGGTTTTTCGAAGAAGCGGTCAACTTTAATTAGACCTTTTGGTTTCGTCTTCGAAGATCTGGCAACCTTGATATACCCATAACCTGTCTCAGGCCGATTGGGTTTGATACCAAATGTAACAAGATAGTCTTTCTTTGCTCCCTGGATAGCCAATCTGAGGTCATTCAAGAATTTCTCTGTATCAGGAATGGCATGGTCAGAGGGCAACACAACCATTATGGATTCTGAAGAGAGATGATTGAGGTAAATTGCAGTTAGACCAACGGCTGGTGCGGTGTTTCTTCCCACAGGTTCGTTGATGAACTGGATCCCTTTGGCCAGGTTGCCTAAGGGCTCAATATGAAACCTTATGCTCTGGGCTTTGTCTTCTGTCGTTACAATCCAGATATTCTCTGGGGGGACAAAGCCATTTATACGTTTGATGGTCTGCCGAAGAAGAGTATCCTCTCCAACAATCTGGAGCATCTGCTTTGGGCTGGTTTCCCGGCTTAATGGCCAGAAGCGGACACCGGAACCACCGGCGAGGATTACTGCAAAAATACCGTCCATTGAGTTTATTGGGTCTTAGTGTTTATGCGTAAAAGCGTAAATGCGTTAATGGGTTATTGGGTCAATGCGTAGATGCGGTAATGTGTTTATAGAGTTAATCGAGTTTTTGGAAACTCTTTTTTTCTAAAAAGTTGAGGGGCGAAGAATATTACAATGCCGATGCCGGCCATATCGAGAAGGACGTCGGTGAGGGAAGAATCACGGCCTGGGACATAGGCCTGGTGGATTTCGTCGGCGATGGCGACAATAAGAGCGAACAAAGCAGCAACAAATAAATAGTTTCTTGGGCCCCGGTGAAATAGGCTCCCCATTTCACGGGGTAAATTTATTGAGTCATTGCGTCGATGAGTCATTGGGACGAAAGAGAAGATAAGGAGAGCTGTAAGGATTCCATAGAGGGGGATATGGAGGAGGCTGTAAGGGTTAAAAGAAGATAAATCGGAAACCACGGAAGAATCGGCGAAGAAAAAGATTCCAAATATATAAGCCAAGGAAAGGATGGAAAAAAGGATTCTCACGTTAGGTAACCAGGTCATTAGTTAATTGAGTCAATCTGGTTTCTTTGGTTTATTTGGTTTCTTTAGTTGATTGGGTTGGTTTTTAAAAAGGGGTTATGTCAAATTAAATTAGGGACACATCCCATTTTTTAAATGACCTTACTAACGGATCTGTTTTAGGATAAGCTCCCGCCAAGCCGAATTTTGAGAAATCCGATTGAATGTCTTTATTTGGTTGTGCCAAGTGAATGGGCAAAAGGTTTTTCTGGTTTCTTTTGTTTCTTTTGTTTCTTTTGTAACTGATTTAACAATTCAACTTATTCATAAGTTAATTGCTTTTTAACCAAATAAACTCTACAAACCAAAGAAACTAAATAAACTGCTTTAGGCGACTTTTTTGATTTGCCACCTTGACACCTGGACTGGAACGTCCACACCAATTAGGGTCAGGAGTACCCTGACCCGTTTCCCATCTGACATTTTTTTATCAAAAACTCCCATCAGGTCTTTAAAAGGACCTGATGTGAACTGAACTATGTTACCCTCTTCCAAGCCTTCGTCCAGCTTTACAGCATTATTCTCTCCCATTCGAGCCTTGATTGTCTGGATCACTTTTTCAGAAATCGGGATGGGTTCATTTCCGACCCCCAGGATTTTACTCACTCCTCTTGTCCACTTCACCTTATAGTAGTGGAGATCGATGTCAAGCTTCGCAAAGAGATAGTTCGGAAAGAGGGGTTTAATCTTCTGAACTGTCTCCCCGTGAGAGTATTGGAAAGTTTCGAGCAGTGGGAGAAAAGCTTCTATCTCCTGGTTAAACAAGTTGGTCTCTACACGATGCTCATTCCCAGGTTTGGTTTGAACCACGAACCACGATCGCGAAGCGATCTGGTTTCTTTCGTTTCGTTGGTTTGTTTGGTTCATTTGGTCCATTTGGTTTATTTGGTTTCTCTAGTTTCTTTAGTTTGTTTCACCTAAAAACCTATGTGTTAACTTTTTTAGTAAAACTGATTCTTAAGACTATTGCCCAGAGTATTGTATAGAGGAAAGCGTTGGAAGGAACCTGGATGTTTCTTTCTACGATGCTATGAAGCATTAATGCCACGATGCCTACCAAGCCACCGATTCCAATATATCTCCCTGATTCCCTGTAAGAAAGCAAACTAATTCCAGAGATTGCTTTATAAAAGAAAAATAAGAATAGAATCAAGAGTAATCCTATGCCTATAACCCCAACTTCTGAAGCCAATTGAAGAAAGTCATTTTCGGCATGAGTAGCAATTCCTATTAAATGGAAAGATCGGTACATGGGAAAAACCCAAGTGAAGGTACCGAGGCCGGAGCCAAAGATTGGAAAGTCTTTGAAAATCTGAAACGTGTTTGCCCAGAATACCCATCTTCCTTTGAAATCTTCAGAGGAGGTGAGGAATCGACTGATCACAAAGTCGAGCCCAATCCATGCAGCCCAGAGCAAAGCCAAACCTAAAATTAAGATTGATGTTCTGGAAAATTTCTGCTCTTTTGTAGGGCTTATAAAGAGGAGACTGAGCAGAGTGAATGAGAGAAGGAGGCTTGAAATTCCCATTCTTGATGCTGAGAAAAGGAGTCCAAGAATCATCACAATCACACAAAACCCAATGAGGAGTGTCTTCCCATCGAGTGAGACGAGACGCTCACGCCACCCCCTGAACCGGCCTATTTGAGTGGCTTCGCGTGAAAAAAGGAAGCCAACACTTAAAGGAATGACCATTAGGAGATATCCCGCAAAGTAGTTGCGGTTGATGAAGGTCCCAGTCACAGAGGCAATCCTGGCCTCCATATTCAGATGAAGAATATATTTATGGCCGCTGAAGAACTCGAACATTCCATAGAGGGATTCTGCAACACCGACCAACATAATTACGAGAATTAGATGAATAATATCCCTATTCGAATGTCTCCAATATATGAGAAAGAAAAATAAACCAGATAGGATCAACCATTTGAAAAATTCGATTTGGGTCGCGAAGGGGAAGAAAGAAATTTGAAATTTAGAGTTAAGAGTTAAGAGTTGAGAATCAAAAATCGAAAGAGAATTCCGCAACTCTAATGTTTTGGGGGAGAGGATTTTTAAAAACCCTGAAGGGAGAGGAATCAGTTGAAAGAGGATGAGGAGGAGAAAGAGGGAAAGGAGAATGACAACAAATGCGGAATGCGGAGATTGGAGTTCGCCCTGAACCATGTAAGGTTCAGGGCTAAGGCCCTGAATCCATCGTGGTTCAGGGCTAAGGCCCTGAATCCATCGTGGTTCAGGGCTAAGGCCCTGAATCCATCGTGG
>PEUO01000049.1:571-6174 GCA_002780715.1 Deltaproteobacteria bacterium CG03_land_8_20_14_0_80_45_14 | reverse complement strand
CGAATCTGTTGAGCGACTTCATTGCCATTAATCAATTTTGCCGTCATCTTTTTACCTCCCCCCGTTTAGATTTTTAAATTACTTCTAACTCGTAACTCTTAACTCGTCATTGGATATATTTTTCAAAAATCTGTCGGGCGGTCTGAACCGCCTTTGACTCCAAGGGTAATTGAAAGGTCGGTTTTCCCTTGGAATCATATTGGTAGACTTGCTCATCTACAGGGAGGATCCCTCCCAATTCGAGATTGTGTTTTTTTACGTCCTCATAGATTTCAGGACCTGGTTCACCCTGAACCCGATTGATGACCAATACCTCACGAACGATGCGGAGATCCAGTTCATGGATCAGATCTCGAATCCGAGAAGCGGTCAAGATGCCCCGTTGGCTGGAATCCGAGACGATGAAAAGAAGATCCACATCTCGAGTGGTCAATCGGCTGAAATGTTCCATCCCCGCTTCATTATCGATCACGATATATTGATAATTTCCCGTCAAGAGATCCAAACATTTTCTTGCCAGGGTATTCGCTGCACAATAACAACCTGGTCCCTCCGGACGTCCCATCGCAATGAGATCAAATCCCTTGGCTTCGGTCAGAGCCTCCTGAACCTTATATTCAAACCAGATGTCTTTGGTCATTCCAACGGGGACATCCTTTTTCATCATCTCACGGGCTTCGCCAATGGTGGACCTCATCTTTACGCCCAAGACCTCATTGAGGTTCGAATTAGAATCCGCATCCACAGCCAGAATCGGACCTTTCCCTTTGTCCAAGAGAAAGCGAATGATCATTCCAGCCAGAGTGGTTTTGCCTGTTCCTCCTTTTCCTGAAATTGCAATCGTAAAGCTCAAAGCCGTTCTTCAACCATCCTCTCCGATCGAATTTCCCTTCTCATCTGATAGAGCCTTTCCATCACCTGGGGAAAGGCAGAGACATCCGTGTGGGGGAGAAACATCGCTGCGATGAATTCACTCATAAAAGTCGGATGATTGCTCAATTCGAGGTTTGTCATCATCAGAGCGATTCGCTCCGTCTCCTTCAGGAGGCTCTTAGAGAAGGAGAGAAGCCTTGCCCCCAGCAAGGAACCGTTCCCGACGAAGATAAATTTTTCGATATCCAACTCTGGGAGGAGACCGATGAAGATCGCCTTTTCTAAATCAAGATGGCGGCCAAATCCACCAGCAATGATCACCTGTTCAAGGTCCTTAAAATCCAATCCGACGCTACTCAATAAAACCTTACAACCGGCATAGATGGCCGCTTTAGTACGGATTAGATTTTCGATATCGATCTCAGTCAGAACAATGTCCTCATGGATAAGAGTCTCCTCTTTTCGTGCAAGGACATATTCATAACCGTCCGGTCCTATTCGAACACGATCCGTGGGAAGGTCTCTTCGGAATTTCCCATTCTGGTCGATCATCCCTGTTCCAAAAAACTCGGCCACGGTATCAATGAAACCCGACCCGCAGATCCCGATGGGTTTCGACCTACCAATAGTGAGGATCATCGGTTCATAAGTTCGATTGTTGATACTGACCTCTTCAATGGCCCCGCGGGTAGCCCTCATCCCGAATTTAATCCCCGCGCCTTCAAAGGCAGGGCCGGCAGAACAGGAGACGCTGGCTAACCAATCCTTATTTCCGAGAACCATCTCTCCATTGGTGCCGATATCCATGTAAAGGGTTAGGGTCTCCCTTTGAAAAACTCCAGAGCCCAAGATCCCTGATACAATATCTCCGCCTACGTAACTTGCCACCATTGGGAAAATATAGACATGGACATGATCGCCGATATTGATTCCCAAGTGGATGGCTCTCACCGGAGGGATGAAATTGGCTGTTGGGACATAAGGGGCTTCTCGAATAGTTTTTGGATCCAATCCTAAAAGGAGTTGGGTCATCGTGGTATTGCCTGCAATGACGAGGTGGGAGAGCAGGGATCGATCAATCTTGCTCATTTGGAGCAATTCTTGGATGATCTTATTAATGGTGGAGACAACGACCTCCTGTAATTTTTTCAGTCCTCCAGGCCTCTGGGAATAGACAATCCGTGTGATGACATCCTCGCCGTAACTGATCTGGGCATTGTAATCTGAGGCTTCGGCTAAGGCGAAGAGGGTAGACCCATCACATATGCCACCCGGACAAGCAACGACCACGCATCCATTGAGGTCGAGGAGTTGGCCAAAGATGGTCGTCGTTCCGATGTCTATAACGATCGAGTAGTTCTGATGAGTGTTGTCCCCGGGCTCTACATTGACCAGTTTATAACCTTTTTTCGTTAGAACCAGCGTGGCCGTTACTTTCCAATCCGATTCACGAAGGATGCGACTCAACTTCATGATCACCCGAAAGTCAGCAGATATTCCTTCGATTCCGTGTTGTTGTTCCAGCGCATTGAGAAGCCGTGTAAGATCGCTCACATTATCCTTAAGAGTGGGGGGGGCGAGCTCGACATATCTTTTAAATACTGCTGGGTCTACCTCCCATCCTTTAACCAGTTGGTAAATGTCCTGAGGAGAGAGGAGGTATTTGTGAACTGCTCGGTCACCTTTGAGGGCAAGGACGGATTTATCAACCTGTGATTCAATGGGGATCTCGACGTCGATATCACCCCGAATTGGTGTCAAGCAGGCGAGACGTAATCCTTGATCGTATTCCCACTGAGTGAGCTTTGGATGTTTTGGAGAATCAACGACACCCTTTAGGATTTTGACTTTACACTTTCCACAGGTTGCACTTCCGCCGCAGGAGGCATTGATATGAATTCCCGCTTCCATGGCGGCCTGAAGGAGGTTCTCCTCCTCATCCACTGAAATTTTTCTTTCGCTGGGTAGGAAAGTTACATTATGCTTCGGCATAAATCAATTAATTATAACCCAATCCCGCCTCGATTTCGATGGAGGCGGGACTGGCCAATTGCCTTTTAAGGAATCATACAAAATCTTCCAACGTTTATATACCAATTCTCAATACTTTAGAACAATCCCTTAATCTTCCCTGTCTCTACATCAACATCCACAGGCAGGAAGGCAGGCTTCGTGGGCAATCCGGGCATTGTCGGAAACACCCCGCAGAGGGGGTAATAAAAACCTGCACCAACCGAGGCCCTGATGTCACGTATCGGAAGCTTGTAATTTCGGGGCACACCAAGCATATTGCGGTCATGGGAAAGAGAGAGGTGTGTCTTTGCCATATTGACTGTAAGTCGCTTGCCGTCAGCCCGAAAATCGATCTGTTCGAACAGCTTAAGCTTCCTTTGCGCATCAGGCGTGTATTCTGTTCCGTCAGCGCCAAAAATCTTTGTGGCGAAAAGCTCTATCTTCTCCCTCGTAGGAGCTTCATCCTCATAGAGTGACTGGGGCTTTTTCGGGGTCTTAAGGGCCTTAAGTACTTCATCAGCCAGCTCCATTGCCCCCTCTCCACCTTTAGCCCAATTTTCACAGGGTGCTGCCCCAACAGCTCCAGCCTCTAAGGCCTTCTTCCGCACCAGCGCTACTTCTTTGTCAGTGTCGGAGGTAAACCTATTAATAGCCACCACAACGGGGGTACCAGTCATCCTGGCGATCTCTATATTTCTAGCCAGGTTCTCGCAGCCCTTTTCCACAGCAGGCATGTTTTCTCTCTCCGCCGCTTCCTTAACCTTGGAATAGGCCATCCCGGGGAGGAGATGGAAGGCGCCGCCATGTTGCTTTAAGGCTCGAATTGAAGCGACTATAACGCAACAATCAGGCCAGATGTCATATCCTGCCCATCTCGCCTCACGGCATACAACCTCACAGAATTTAATGTAGCCGTTTTCGACGCCGAATCCATTCTCAGTGACCATGTAATCAGCGAGTTTTAGAGCAACTAAGTCCGCGATAGTAGAGTTGTTGCCATGGGCTACGTTGGCAAATGGGAAGCCGTGACATATCATAGGATGCCCCTCTAAGGACTGAACCAGATTTGGCTTTATGGCATCAATGAGCAGAGCGGTCATCGCCCCTGCAACTCCAAGGTCTTCTGCAGTAACCGGTTTGCCATCGTAAGTATAGGCAACAGCTATCCTCCCCAACCTTTTTCTCAAATCCTTTAACCCTGTGGTCAAGGCAAGGATAGCGGCTGTCTCTGTAGCTACGGTAATATCATAATGCGCCAACCTTGGATAACCGTTCTCTATGCCACCGAGCCCAACTATGACATCCCTCAAGGCTCGGGCATTTAAATCAACACAATAACTCCACGTAATATTCATAGGGTCGATATTTAGAGGATTCCTATGCGGGTCGCCGACCTCTTTTCCATGTAAGATGCTGGCATCTAAAGCAGCGGCACAGAGATTATGAGCCGTCTCCACCGCAGGAATATCTCCCGTGAACATGAGGTTTATGTTCTCCATAGGAACCGCCTGAGAATAACCTCCTCCACATGCCCCCCCCTTTATCCCGAAAGTGGGACCTTTTGATGGCTCACGGAAGGTATTTATGATATTGAGTCTTTTCCGTGCCAGAGCTTGACCAAGTCCGAAGGCTGTCACAGTCTTTCCCTCTCCCAAGGGCGTTGGGGTCATGGCCGTTACAGTAATTATCTTGCCATAAGGCTTGTCTTTCAGCCTCTTTAGCGCCTTGACGTAGTCAATTTTAGCCATATACTTGCCATGGGGCTCAAGCTCCTCATCCAGAATCCCCGCTTTCTTCGCCACCTCAGTGATGGGTAGCAATTCTGTCTCCTGGGCAATTTCAATATCCGATGGCACTGGCTTTTTTATCTTTACTGGCATTTTAAAACCTCCTTTCTGTTTTGATTTAATTAACACACAATAATTACCTCTGATTCAAAAATTAAATTCTTTAACACTATTCTTTAACAAATGATCACTGACACCTACAGAGATCTGTTTCCCCTTTTCCAAAAATCTGCCTTCCTCTAAATTATCATCACCTCCTTTATTGCATAAGTATTAGTGAAAATTTTTACTCTTCTTACATAAGGAATAACTTTCATCTTCTTTCATACCTAATTTTTGTTGAAAAATCCCATATTGAATTTATGTGCTCCTCCGCTCCCTCCGCAACCTGCCAATCTGCAAGCTTTCTTGGGTCTGCATCAAGATATTTTTTTGAAATATTGAAACCCATGTTTTTTACTCCTCCTTTCTTTTTCAAATTGTTTCAAATTTTTTACTTAACACACCCTAACTGATTAAATTTAATTCGATTTTATGTTTAAGTTGAAGAATCCCCCCTTTCTCTTCTTTTGATTTTGGAAAGATGATTTTTGGAAGTTATTAGTTATTGGATTTTTAGTCAAATTCCTTATGTGACAAGAGTCACAATGTCGTTTGGGATACTAAAATAATAGGCCTTTTTTGTCAAGGAAAATTTTTATAATTTGATGGAATATTCGTATATAAGGAAACTTATTGAAATTATTAAAATTTCTTACTACACGCATTTAATAATAAATACATGTATAAATGAATACTCAGAACAAGATAAATTGTCATGCAAAGAGATGTGAAAAAAGGTTTTAAGTATCTGAGATTTTAATAAAATATTGACTTAAATATTTTTTGGGGTGATAATGATTTTGAGCTGAAATTTAAGGCGATGAGGTT
>PEUO01000049.1:0-477 GCA_002780715.1 Deltaproteobacteria bacterium CG03_land_8_20_14_0_80_45_14 | reverse complement strand
CCAAGAAGGGAAATGGTTTTTTCGGTGAAGAATAATATTTCAATTTGTGAGAATTGTTTAAGAAATTGGCGATTAAACGGCGGGGCCTGTGTTATTTGCCTTGAAATGGTGAATAGAAATCAACCCTGGGGTTTTTTTAGGGAAAAGAAAGCATTTGGTCATTTCGAGTGTGGTGGGGTTGAAGTAAACTTGTCTTCATTTAGTCCCCAGTTCAAAACTGGTGGGAAAGCGTTCACCTGGGTCCTTTTTGGAGAAGAATTTATTGAAAATCAAACTTTAAAGTACTGTGAATTTCGGATCACAGATGACCCGAGCAACCCAGAGGATATGGGTAGTTATCAAATTGGGAATCATGTCCTATGTCAAGCAGGTGGGAATTTTTCTCTCGGCACAGTGGGTGAGGATACCGAAAAAATTATAAAGATTTGCCAATCCTGCGATATTCCAACCTCCATGTCAAAAGGAACCTCCCCGTGT
>PEUO01000003.1:3440-23318 GCA_002780715.1 Deltaproteobacteria bacterium CG03_land_8_20_14_0_80_45_14 | reverse complement strand
CGGAATGACGATTCTACATTCCCGGGACTGTCAAACTCTGGGAGTCCCCCGGCAAAGCCGGGGGTTTACCTAAGTGCAATTATGGCGAATCAAATGAACTTTTTCAATAGCCGTTTGCATTTGATTTCCAAAAAAAATTGTTTAAGAAGAAAAAAAATTCACTACTTACCTTGACAATCACTTTTTGAGTGATTATTGTTTTAGAGGTTAATTTACTTCTTCTTATCTTCACCGACCCGTTACACAAAAATTTTATAACTATTTAATTTAAAACGCTTTTGTTTTTGTGAGGAGGTGATGTGAGGTATTAAATCGTGGTTCTATTTCAATATATTTCAATCCCCATTTTATCAATTTGAAAACCAATGAGCAAGAAAGGAGAAATAAAAAGATGAAGATCAGGCCATTACAGGACAGAGTGATTGTCAGACGACTCGAGGAGGAAGAGAAGACAAAAGGCGGGATCATCATCCCTGATACCGCAAAAGAGAAACCCCAAGAAGGGAAAATTGTAGCAGTTGGAAAGGGGAAAACCACAGAAGAGGGTAAGCTGATCCCTCTCGATGTGAAGACCGGAGACAAAATTCTTTTTGGGAAGTATAGTGGCACAGAGATTAAGGTTGAGGGTGAAGAACTTCTCATCATGAGAGAAGAGGATATTTTAGGAATTATTGAAGGAAAATAATAATTGATTTCAAATTACAAAGAAAATGGAGGTAAGTCAAAATGGCAAAGGAACTGAGGTTTAGTCAGGAGGCCCGTAATGCAATATTACGGGGAGTCAATATCTTAGCCGATGTGGTCAAGGTTACCCTGGGCCCAAAAGGAAGGAACGTCATATTAGAAAAATCCTTTGGATCCCCGACCGTCACCAAAGATGGCGTGACCGTGGCGAAAGAGATCGAATTGGAAGATAAGTTTGAGAACATAGGCGCCCAAATGGTTAAGGAAGTCGCTAGTAAAACCTCCGACACGGCAGGGGATGGGACGACCACGGCTACGGTCCTGGCCCAGGCTATTTATCGTGAAGGGTCGAAGGTGGTCGCAGCGGGTGCCAATCCAATGGATGTGAAACGCGGGATCGATATGGCCGTCGAGGAAGTGATAAAAGAGTTAAAGAAATTGAGCAAACCGACGAAGGATCAGAAAGAGATTTCTCAAGTCGGGAAGATCTCTGCCAATAATGATGAAACCATCGGGAATATCATTGCTGAAGCGATGAACAAAGTGGGCAAAGAAGGTGTGATCACAGTAGAGGAAGCGAAGGGAATGGAGACGACGCTCGATGTGGTAGAGGGGATGCAATTCGATCGAGGATATCTCTCTCCTTACTTTGTCACCGATCCTGAGAAGATGGTAGCAGTGCTCGAAGAGGTCTATATCCTTCTCAACGAGAAAAAGATCTCCAACATGAAGGATATGCTTCCCATCCTGGAACAGATTGCCAAAATGGGAAAGCCCCTTTTAATCCTTTCCGAGGATGTGGAAGGAGAAGCCCTAGCTACTTTGGTGGTCAATAAACTTCGTGGAACCCTCAAATGTTGTGCAGTGAAGGCCCCCGGTTTTGGAGATCGCAGGAAGGCGATGCTGGAGGATATCGCTATCCTCACCGGAGGAAGAATGATTTCAGAGGACCTGGGGATTAAATTGGAAAATATCAAATTGAATGATTTAGGCAGGGCAAAACGGATCACCATAGATAAAGACAATACGACCATCGTCGATGGGGCAGGAGACAAACACGATATCGAGGCAAGGGTGAAACAGATCCGTGCCCAGATCGAAGAGACCACATCCGATTATGATCGGGAGAAACTTCAAGAACGTCTCGCTAAGATCATCGGCGGAGTGGCCGTCATCAATGTTGGCGCCGCCACAGAGACAGAAATGAAGGAAAAGAAGGCCCGCGTCGAAGATGCCCTGAACGCAACCCGGGCCGCAGTAGAGGAAGGAATTGTTCCGGGGGGTGGTGTGGCCTACCTCCGTTGCCTTTCCGTACTGGATAAGATGAAATTAGAAGGAGACATGAAGATGGGGGTCGATCTTGTGAAGAGGGCATTAGAAGAGCCTATCCGCCAGATCGCCAATAATGCGGGTCAGGAAGGCTCTGTGGTAACGGAGAAAGTGAGGAACGAGAAAGGAGCCTTTGGATTCGACGCTGCACAGGATGAGTATACGGATATGATCAAGGCAGGGATCATCGATCCTACCAAAGTGGCCAGGCTGGCCCTTCAAAATGCGGCTTCTGTCGCATCGTTGATGATTACCACAGAAGCCGTTGTGGCCGAGAAGCCAGAAAAGAAAGCGCCTTATCCCGCAATGCCCCCGGGTGGTGGAATGGGTGGAATGGGCGGAATGGGTGATATGTACTAAGGTTTTGATCTGTATTGAATTTAAGAAAAAGGCTTGGGAATTGGAATCTCTTTCCCAAGCCTTTTTTATTTCAATCCTCTCGAAGGGTTCCTTATTCAAAATAAAATAATTTTCCTTCAAAATTCCTTAACCTTTTAAAAATTTTGTTGTCTTTAAATAAAGAAAAGAGACACGGTTATTCCATTTTTTAGGGGAAAATGGCTGTAACTATTGGATTCTATTTTAAAAATTAAATTTTTACTTGCATTTAAAAAAAAAGAGGGTTAATATGTATATTTGTAGTGGAAAGAAAGCCATTGCAAATTGAATTTAGACATTTAGAAACTTTTTGCCGTGTCGCTGACTTAAAAAGTTTCTCGAAGGCTGCTGATGATCTTTTCCTCACCCAACCTACTGTCAGCGGCCATATCCTCTCTTTAGAAGAATCCCTATCCCTGCGTCTCTTTGACCGGACGAGCAGGGAGGTTCGCCTCACCAAAGCTGGGGAGGTTTTCCAAGGATATGCTTCAAAAATTCTATCTTTCCGTAAAGATTTACTGAATGCCTTGAGCGAATTCTCCCAGGGGATCAGAGGAGAACTCTCTCTGGGTGCAAGCACCATTCCCGGAGAATATCTCCTCCCCAAACTCATGGGGGATTTTAAAAAAGAACACCCTCGTTTTATCATTTCTCTTAAGATCGCTGATACGAAGGAAATTACCCAATATGTCCTTCAAGACCACGTCGAGTTTGGTATTATTGGCGCCAAGTTGAACCACCCTTCTCTCCTTTATGAAAAATATAAAGAGGATGAAATTATCGTCGTGGCTCCATCCGATCATCCCCTGACCCGAAAGAAAAGAGTGAACTTGCAAGAGCTTTTAAAGGAACCCTGGATCATTCGAGAGGAAGGCTCTGGAACGCAGATAGCCGTGGAAAAGGCGTTAAGGAAGAAAGGCAAGAGCTTAAAACAGTTTAATGTGGTCATGGAGATGGGAAGCACTTCTTCAGTGAAGGAGGGGGTGAAGGCGAAATTAGGTCTTGCTTTCATCTCCAAAAGAGCTACAGAAGAAGAAGTCAGTCAGGGTTTCCTCTCCCAAATCGATGTGGAGGGGATCGAACCCATCTCTCGACAAATTTATATCGTTTCTCATCCTGGGAGAACGCTTTCTCCGATAGGAATGGAATTCCTTCGATTCCTCAAAAGGAAGAAGGAGAAGAATTAAGATGGCCCTTCCGAGAGGACCTGGCATAGAACACTTGCTAAAAATGGTGGGGATCTCCCTGCTCATCCATATCGCCTTGGTCGCCTTTCTCAACCTTAATCCCTGGCCCATGATCATCAAAGTCCGACCGACGGCTTATACGGTGACCCTCATGCCCGTTTCCATACCTGAGCCTGAAATTCCAAAGACCCCTGTCCCACCAGTTCCCAAAGAAGAAAAGATCAAACCCGTTGAAAAGGCAAAACCCATCGAGAAACCCAAAAAAGATGACATCATAGAAAAAGTGAAAAAAAGCCAAAAGGAAAAGGAATCCCTCAAGCACCTTCAACAAGCCCTTGAGGAGATTCGTAAAAAAGCTGCTCTCGATGAGATTAAAAAGAGAGTCGCTCGCAAGGAGCGAGAGGTGGAGCGACCTACAGACATCCCCTCCGCTAAAACTTCGCTAGAAATGGAATCCAAATTGAACGAATATTACAGTCTCGTCTGGGCAAAAATTAAAGGAGCCTGGACCATTCCCGAATTGAAGGAAAATCTTCTCAAAGAAATGGTTGACTTAGAGACTATTATTGTCTTAATAATAGAGCGGAACGGGAAAATCCAAAAATTTTATTTTGAAAAAAAGTCTGGCAATGCCCTCTATGATCAGAGCGCCATGCGAGCCATTAAAAAGGCAGAACCTCTGCCTCCCATTCCCAAAGAATTGAGTGAAGATAGTCTTGAGATTGGGATCCGTTTTTTCCCGGACTAAAAAATGTTGAAATATTTTTTCATCCTATTCTCTCTTCTCATCATCGTTTCCCCATTGGAGGCAAGGGTCTATCTCGACATCAACGCTCCTACCTTTGTCCAGATCCCCATCGTCCTCACTAAATGGAAATCTGTGGACAGGACTCCTCCTTCCCTTTCAGAAAAGGTATATGAAATTCTGGCTAACGATCTCACCCTCTCTGGTTTTTTCAAGGTGATCGATGTCCATCACCTCCCCCCTTCCCTCCAGGAAAGAGAAGGAATTCCGAACACGTCCTCCCTACCCGAATGGATCTCTGCTGGGGGAGAAATCCTTTTGTCAGGAGAGGCCCTCTTGGAATCCGATGGTCTCAATTTCAAGTTAAAATTTCATCTGTTTGATTTAGTGGAGCAGAAACACATCGTTGGAAAACAGTATGAAGGTCCTCTCCCAGTACTACGATCTGTCGTCCATCGTATAGCGGATGAAATCATTCTCCAAATCACAGGGGAGAAGGGAGTTCACAACACAAAAATTGCCTATTCGGTTCTCCAGGGATCGGGCAAGGAGATCTTCATTGCCGATTTCGATGGCGCCAACATTAGACAGCTTACTCGAAACCAATCCATCAACCTTTCGCCGGCCTGGTCGCCAGATGGCAAAAAAATTGCCTTTACCTCTTACCTCAAACGAAATACGGACCTCTACATGATTGATGTGGACGGAAAGAATCTTCAGCGATTCTTGTCCTACCCAGGATTGAATGTCTCCCCGTCCTGGTCCCCCGATGGAAAACAGATCGCACTCATGTTGGGAATGCAAGGGAAGTCAGATATCTTCCTGATTGATACGAATGGGGGGAACCCAAGGAGACTGACAAAGGGGCACGGCAATGAGGCTTCGCCCACATGGTCTCCGGACGGTGAGTCGATCGCTTTTGTCTCAGACCGATCCGGTTCTCCACAAATCTATATCATGGCGCGGGATGGGTCCAATGTTCGTCGCCTGACTTATGAGGGAAGTTACAATACCAACCCCTCCTGGTCACCGAAAGGCGATCGGATCGCTTTTTGTGGAAGGGCAGAAGGTCGTTTTCATATCTTTACCATTGGAAGGGATGGATCGGGACTCCGGAGAATGACATCCAATTCTGGGAATAATGAGAACCCTTGGTGGTCTCCAGATGGCCGTTACATCGCTTTTAGCTCAACCCGGACAGGTGTATCAAAGATTTTCATTATGAATGCCAATGGATTCAATCAAAGAGGTTTAACTCCATCGAAAGGAGGTGAGTCGGGCCCCGCCTGGTCAAGGCGATTTGAGTAAGTATTAGTATCCAAATCATTCATCAAGGGAGGTTACCATGACTAAAAAAAGTCTCATCGTCACAATTCTTATCCTCTGCATTGGACTGATCATGACAGGTTGTCCGAAAAAAACGGTCGTGAAAGAAGAACCCTCCATCAAAAAAGAAGAAGCCGTTAAGGCTGAAAGAGGGCCGATTTCAAGGGAAAAGGAATCAAAAGCCAAAGAAGGACTTGAAAAGAGTCTTGTGGCCAAAAAAGAACCTGGTATCGAAGGAGTAGTTTTCGAAAGCTCTCTGCTCAAGGACATTCACTTCGACTTTGATAAATTTGACATCCGTCCTGGAGATGCGGCAATCCTGAAAGGAAATGCAGAGTTGTTAAAAAAATACCCCAATGTGAAGATCCAGATCGAAGGCCATTGTGATGAAAGAGGAACGGTAGAATACAACCTTGCTCTCGGCGAAAGACGGGCCAACAGTTCAAAAAATTACCTCATCTCATTAGGCCTCTCCGCAGGTCGTATCTCTACGATCAGTTATGGAAAGGAAAGGCCCTTAGATCCTGGCCATAATGAAGAAGCCTGGACAAAAAACAGAAGGGCCCATACCATTATCACTGCTAAATAGTGTCTGTCCATAAACAGCCCTTTCCGTCATGCCGGACTTGAGGAGCCTGCCCCGTACTTGATACGGGGGCATCCAGAAGGTCTTGAAAGAACTGGATTCCGGCTTTCACCGGAATGACGATTCTGGTTGAGTGGGCACTTTATAAACAGACTCTAAATAATGAGGTGGAGCGCTCCTCAGGGAGTTTCGATGCTCCCCGAGAAGAGCTTGCCCGTGGAAAAAATGCGGAAAGGTGACGGGATGAAAGGGCGGATTGTCCTTTTAATAGGACTGTTGTTTTTTGGATGTGCGAGCGCCAAGGATGTACAAATTCTTGATAAGGAACTGGATAAGCTCCACTCCCAAATCAATATCCTCCAAAAGGAAAATGATTCCACCAAGAATGAAATATCTGACTTAAAAGCGGAAAATCAAAAGCTGAAGACGGACCTTTCCCTCCGGCTCGAAAATCTACAATCCGAAATGCGAATTCTTTCGACAGGTATCGAGGAATATAAGGAATTGCTTAAAAGACCTTCAAGGGAGATGGACCGTATCAGGGAAGAAATGGAAGGTCGATTGAGAATCTTAGAAGAAAGGAGAAAAACTCAGGAGGAGAAAATTAAGGAAATAGAGGATCGCCTCAAGGGATTGAATGGGAAGATAGCCGGGTCGACTTCGAAGCCAATGGAGGAAGAAAAGTTTGCCCCAACCAAAGAGATCCCCAACGAGCTAAAGGGGGTTTCCACGGGGATGGGAGACCTCTATAAAGATGCCTACGAAACCTTATATAAGGGAGACTTAGAAGGCGCCCGAAGAAAATTTGAAGCCTTTCTCAAACAATATCCCAATACAGAACTTTCTGATAATGCCCAGTTTTGGATCGGGGAGACTTACTATCTGAAAAAGGATTTTGAGAGGGCGATCTTAGAATATGAGAAGGCGATTGTGAAATATCCGGAAGGGGACAAAATACCCGCGGCTTTATTCAAGCAAGCCCTCGCCTTCTTGGAACTCGGGGATAAGACGAATGCCAGAAATTTGCTCAAGCGGGTGATTGAAAAATACCCCCATTCCGAACAGGCAGAAATGGCCAAGAAGAGACTGGAAGGAATAAAATAAACGATCCCGCCCGCAGGGCGGGGCTTTAAAACACAAATTTTCTAAACCAAAAACCCAGATCCCGAAATCGTAGATCCTGAAACAAGTTCAGGACCTGGTTCGGGATGACAAAGAGTAAAGCAAACTCTTTTATTGTCATACTTGTTTCAGCATCTGATTAAGGCGTTTCTGCCTTTGGCAGACACATCTTTCATACCTGTACTTGCCTACCGGCAGGCCCTGAACCTAACATGGTACAGGGCAGGCAGGCACAGGACGGGGTTTTCATCAGATGCTTTCTTAATAAATTAAGGCCCATTCCAGAAACTATATGGAACAGGCCTCATTGTGATCTGCACCAAAAACTTTTCCTTCTACACAGAAGCTTGCGCTATGCCCTCTCCTTCGCCTCCTGCTGGAATTTCTTCTCCACTATACCCTTCTACCCAAAGCTCTAATTGTCTATACTTGGAGAGACCGGTTCCCGCAGGAATCAGGCGTCCCATGATGACATTTTCCTTCAACCCTTTCAAATAGTCCACCTTCCCTGCCACGGCTGCTTGAGTAAGTACTTTGGTGGTCTCCTGGAAGGAGGCGGCGGAGATAAAACTGTCCGTAACGAGAGAAGCCTTCGTGATTCCCAGAAAAAGAGGCTCTCCCACAGCGGGTTTTCCTCCTTCCTTCATAACCCGGGCATTCTCTTCTTCAAAGACAAATTTTTCCACCTGGTCGTCGACTAAAAAGTGAGTATCTCCCACCTCTCTAATCTTCACCCTCTTGAGCATCTGGCGAACAATGACCTCGATATGTTTATCGTTGATCTTGACCCCTTGGAGTTTATAAACCTCCTGGATTTCATCCACTAAATATCGGGCCAGAGCCTTATCCCCCAACACCCTCAAAATATCATGAGGATTGGAAGGACCGTCCATCAAGGCTTCCCCTGCTTTGACAAAATCGCCTTCATGGACGCTGACATGTTTCCTACTGGGAATCATATATTCCTTGGGTTCGCCCACCTCGGGTCGAATGACCACCTTCCTCTTCCCCTTGAGGTCCTTTCCAAATTCAACCACCCCATCAATATCGCTGATCAAGGCATACTCTTTGGGCTTTCTGGCTTCAAAAAGTTCAGCCACTCGAGGAAGACCTCCCGTGATATCCTTTGTCTTCGTCGTCTCCCGCGGGATCTTCACGATGACGTCCCCGGCTTCCACCATATCTCCTTCGGAGATGAAAATATTCGCTCCGACCGGCAGAAGATAACGAGCCTGGGAGGCAGAGCCAGGAAGATTCATGGTCTTGCTTTTCTCATCCTTGATGGAGATCCTCGGCCGAAGTTCTACGTCTTTTGATTCGGTGATCACTTTTCTGGAAAGGCCGGTATACTCATCCACCTGTTCCTGCATGGTCGCCCCTTCGATGATATCTCCGAATTTCACCCGGCCTGAGACCTCTGTTAAAACAGGGATGGAGTAAGGATCCCATTCTGCCAGGATCTCTCCTTCCTTCACCTTTTGCCCCTCCTTGACCTTCAGTTTGGCTCCATAAATCACGGAATATCGTCTTCGTTCTCTTCCGTTTTTATCTAAGATGGCAATCTCCCCATTTCGGTTCATGACGATCAGGTTCCCTTCGCGGTTCTTGACGCTCTTGAGATTGATGAATTTAACCCTCCCATCAATACGACATTCCAACGTGGTCTGCTCTGCTCGTCGACTGGCTGTTCCACCGATATGGAATGTCCTCATCGTCAACTGGGTCCCCGGCTCACCGATAGATTGGGCAGCGATGATGCCGATCGCCTCCCCCACATTGACCAGTTTCCCTCGGGCCAAATTCCTTCCATAACAAAGGGCGCAGACACCCTGTTTCAATTTGCAGGTGAGCACCGATCGAATCTTCACCTTATCAATTCCAATATCCTCAATACGATCTGCCAAGGTTTCATCAATTTCTTCATTCCCTTTGACGATCACCTCACTGGAAAAAGGATCCCGGATTTCTTCTAAGGCCACCCGCCCAAGAATTCGTTCTTTCATCGATTCGATGATCTCTCCTCCCTCGACGAGCGATTCGACTTCGATCCCGTCCAGGGTGCCACAATCATTCTCCCTGATGACGACATCCTGAGCGACATCCACCAATCGTCGGGTAAGGTATCCCGCATTGGCTGTTTTCAATGCGGTATCGGCGAGCCCCTTTCGAGCCCCATGGGTAGAGATGAAGTATTGCAGAACCGTCAGCCCCTCACGAAAGTTCGCGGTGATGGGAGTTTCGATGATCTCTCCCGAGGGTTTTGCCATCAAACCCCGCATCCCAGCTAATTGTCGCACCTGTTGGGCGCTGCCTCGAGCTCCAGAGTCGGCCATGATGTAAATGGGGTTTAAACTCTCCGTGGTCTGTTTCTCTCCGGAAGGGGCCATCACCTCCTCACTCCCCAGTTCTTTCAACATCACCCCCGCAATATTTTCAGTGACCTGAGCCCAGATGTCGATCACCTTATTGTATCGCTCTCCATCTGTTATCAATCCTTCTGTATATTGTTCTTGAATCCTTTCAATCTCCTGCTGCGCTTCCTGAAGAAGTTCCCCCTTATTGGAAGGAATCAGCATGTCATCGATGGAGATGGAAATTCCAGCCAACGTTGCATAATGATAACCCAAACCCTTCAACCGATCGGAGAGAAGGACCGTCTTCTTTTCTCCCCCATACCGGTAGCAATAGTCGATGAGGTTGGCAAGCTCGCTCTTCTTCATCACCTTGTTGATCAATCGAAAGGGGATCTCCTCAGGGAGAATCTCTTTGAGGAGGACTCGACCTACGGTTGTTTCAACAAGTTCCCCATCCAATCGGACCTTGATCCGGGCGTGGAGATCAACCTCATGGGCATCGTAAGCAATCCGGACTTCGTCTGGGTTTGAAAATACCTTCCCCTCCCCTTTGACATAAGGGCGCTCCCTGGTCATGTAATAAATTCCAAGGACAATGTCTTGCGTAGGAATAATGATGGGTTTCCCATTCGCAGGGGAGAGGATGTTATTGGTGGACATCATCAGAATTCTTGCCTCCGCTTGCGCCTCTATGGAGAGGGGAACATGGACAGCCATCTGGTCCCCGTCAAAATCTGCGTTGAATGCAGCGCAGACCAACGGGTGAAGCTGGATGGCCTTGCCCTCAATTAAAACAGGCTCAAAGGCCTGAATACCCAAACGGTGAAGGGTTGGAGCGCGGTTAAGCATTACAGGATGTTCACGGATCACTTCATCCAAGACATCCCAGACCTCGGGTCTCTCTTTCTCCAACATCTTCTTGGCGCTCTTGATCGTGGTCACCAAGCCTTTTTCTTCCAAACGGTGGTAGATGAAGGGCTTGAACAGTTCAAGGGCCATCTTTTTGGGGAGTCCACACTGATGCAATCTCAGCTCGGGGCCGACGACGATCACTGAACGGCCGGAATAGTCCACTCGCTTCCCTAAAAGGTTCTGCCGGAAACGGCCCTGCTTCCCTCTGAGTATATCGCTCAATGATTTGAGAGGTTTCTTATTCGCCCCCAAGATCGTCCTCCCTCTCTTCCCGTTGTCGAACAGGGCATCCACGGCTTCCTGAAGCATTCGCTTCTCGTTACGGATGATGATCTCTGGGGCATTCAATTCGAGAAGCCGTTTGAGGCGGTTGTTTCGATTGATGACTCTTCGGTAAAGGTCGTTGAGATCGGAGGTGGCAAACCGACCCCCATCCAAGGGGACAAGAGGACGAAGATCTGGCGGGATGACGGGAATCACTTCTAAAATCATCCACTCCGGTTTGTTTCCTGATTCCAAGAAAGACTCAATAATTTTTAATCGTTTGGCTAATCTCTTTTTTTTGGCCTCCGAGGTCGTCTCCTTCATTTCTGTCCGGAGCTTCTGGGAAAGTTCCTTCACATTGGTGTTTCGCAACAGCTCCCGGATCGCATCCGCTCCCTGAGCCGCTGCAAAATCACCCCCGTATTTCTCCCTGGCTTCCCGATATCGATCTTCGGAAAGAATTTCTCCCTTCTTCAGAGGTGTTTTCTTCCCATCGAGGACGAGGTAGGCTTCAAAGTAGAGAATCCGCTCTAATTCTCTCAGCGTCATATCCGAAAGGATCCCAATCTTACTGGGAATGCTCTTGAGGAACCAGATATGAGCCACTGGGGTCGCCAACCGGATATGCCCCATCCTTTCCCTGCGCACCTTGGATTGGATGACTTCCACCCCGCACTTCTCGCAGACAATGCCTCGATGTTTCATCCGTTTGTATTTACCGCAATTGCATTCATAATCTTTGGTGGGGCCAAAGATTTTGGCGCAGAAGAGCCCATCTTTTTCCGGTTTGAAAGTCCGATAGTTAATGGTCTCCGGCTTCTTCACCTCTCCATGGGACCATGATTCGATCTTCTCTGGAGAGGCGATCGAGATCCGGATGGCATTATAACTAATCGGACTTTTCCCCTTCTCAAAGAATGATAGATAATCTTCCAATGTCTTCCTCCTTTTTCAAACGATGGACGATATACAGTGAACGATAAACAGCTTATGCTTCACAGTTCATCGTTCATCGTTTATAGTTTATGGTTCTATTAGATCTCTTCCCTTTCCTCTTCGATCAATTCGGTGTCTAAACAAAGACTCTGTAACTCTTTGACCAAAACATTAAACGACTCTGGCAGTCCGGGCTCCAACGTGTGTTCCCCTTTGACGATCGCTTCATAGACTCGAGTCCTTCCCGCCACATCGTCTGATTTCACGGTTAAGAATTCCTGTAAGGAGTGGGCTGCCCCATAGGCCTCCAAGGCCCACACCTCCATCTCTCCTAACCGTTGTCCTCCGAACTGAGCTTTGCCGCCCAACGGTTGTTGGGTCACCAAAGAATAAGGACCGATGGACCGAGCATGAATCTTGTCGTCTACCAGATGGTGCAATTTGAGGAGATACATATAGCCTATGGTCACCTTCGAGTGGAAGGGTTCTCCAGTCCTTCCGTCATAAAGGATAGTTTGTCCACTGGTCGGAAGCCCAGCCTTCTTTAAAAGGTCTTTAATCTCTTCTTCCGAAGCTCCATCAAACACAGGGACCGAAACGAAAATCCCTTGACCCAGCTTGCGAGCCAACTCAATAATCTCTTCATCGGTCGCTTGCTCGAGATATTCATTCACCTCTTTTGAGGAATAGATTTCTTTGATTCTTCTTCGAAGCAATTTGGGGTTGAAATGCTTCTGTAAATACTCTTCAATCCTCCACCCTAGACCCTTGGCCGCCCATCCCAGGTGGGTCTCAAGGATTTGACCCACATTCATTCGTGACGGGACTCCTAATGGATTGAGGATGATTTCGACCGGTGTCCCATCCTCTAAGTACGGCATGTCCTCCTCAGGGAGAATTCGGGAAATGATCCCTTTGTTCCCATGACGTCCAGACATTTTATCCCCGACAGAAAGCTTCCGTTTCATGGCGATGTAGACCTTGACGGTCTTGATGATACCCGGAGCCAGTTCGTCTCCCCTCTTCAGTCTTGCCAATTTATCTCCAAAAACTCCCTTGACCACATTGATCTGGAGCTCTGCATGATCGAGAAAACGATGAACGTCAGAAAGAACTCTCTTCCCCTCCATGACATCAATCTCCTTGAGTCGATCGAAGGGAATGGCAAAGAGATGTTCCTCCTTGATCCGCTCTTTGGTCTCCAAATAGACACGGTTTTTCTTTTCATCCGCAATCTTATGGGCGGTTCGTTTGCCGATCAGATGTTTTCCGATCTTTCTCCGCGTACTGTTCTGGATGATTCGAATCTCATCCGCTTGATTCTTTAACAACCTCGCCTTCTCCTGGTCCTCGATCGCCTTCATCCTCTCGTCCCTCTCCTGCCCTTTCCGGGAGAAAACTTTTGCATCGATGAGGATTCCTTCAATCCCGTGAGGGACTCTCAATGAGGTATCCCGAACATCTCCTGCTTTTTCACCAAAGATGGCTCGAAGGAGTTTCTCCTCTGGAGAGAGTTGGGTCTCTCCCTTGGGGGTCACTTTTCCGACGAGAATGTCACCGGGTCTCACTTCGGCTCCGATCCGGATGATCCCGCTTTCATCCAGATCCTTCAACGCCTCCTCCCCTGCGTTGGGGATATCACAGGTGATCTCCTCTTTTCCCAATTTGGTGTCCCGAGCCACACACTCCAATTCTTCGATATGGATAGAGGTGTAAGTATCCTCCTTCAATAACTTCTCGCTGATGAGGATGGAATCCTCAAAATTATATCCTCCCCAGGGCATGAAGCCGACCAGGACATTCTTTCCTAATGCCAACTCTCCCATATCAGTCGCTGGCCCATCTGCAATCACCTCACCCTTTTTGACTCGCTCCCCAATACGGACAATAGGCCTTTGATTGATGCAGGTATTCTGATTGGATCGTTTGTATTTGATTAAAGTATAAATGTCGACGCCAGGATCGTCCTCTTTCTGACCATCCTCATCGGCCCGGATGACGATTCGTGAAGCATCCACATCTTCCACCCTACCATCCCTTTTAGCAACCACCGTCACTCCAGAATCTCTCGCCACAATGGCTTCCATTCCCGTCCCAACCAGCGGGGCATCCGTTCTGAGAAGCGGAACGGCTTGGCGTTGCATATTCGATCCCATGAGGGCTCGGTTGGCATCGTCGTTCTCCAAAAAAGGTACAAGGGAGGTGGCCACACTCACCAACTGTTTTGGAGAAACATCCATATACCGAATTTCATCGGGTTTCACCATCATAAATTCGCCCCCTCTTCGGGCAGAGATGAGTGGAGCGATAAATCTCCCTTCTCTATCCAAGGGAGCATTGGCTTGGGCGATGGCGGGTTTCTGCCCGTCAATCTCTTCCTCTTCATCCAGAGCGAAAAGGTATCGAATATGGTTGGTCACTTTTCCATTAATCACTTCCCGATAAGGAGTCTCAATAAATCCATAGTCATTGACGCGGGCAAAGGTGCTGAGTGAGGTGATCAAGCCAATGTTCGGACCCTCCGGAGTTTCGATTGGACAGATTCGGCCATAATGGGTGGGGTGGACGTCCCTCACCTCAAATCCTGCCCTCTCTCGGGTGAGCCCTCCAGGACCCAAGGCAGAGAGCCGACGCTTGTGAGTGATCTCTGAGAGAGGATTTGTCTGATCCATAAATTGGGAAAGCTGACTAGAACCGAAAAACTCTTTGATCACGGCCGAGAGGGGTTTTGAGTTGATGAGATCATGGGGCATCAAGGTTTCTACATCTTGAAGGCTCATTCGCTCCTTGATCGCCCTTTCAATCCTCACCAGCCCGATGTGATATTGATTTTCCAAGAGCTCTCCGACGGTCCTGACCCGACGGTTTCCCAAGTGGTCAATATCGTCGACAGCACCCTGACCATCCTTCAATTTAATTAAGTACTTGACGACCTCGAGGATATCCCTCCTTCTCAGGGTGGTCTTCTCATCTTCCAGAATCTTTCGAACCTTTCCTTGAACATCATCTGTGATACTCCCATCCTTCAAGGAAGGCATGAGTCCAATAGGATGAAGGATCTTAGCGACGCGTTGAATCTCTTCGGTCATTTCCGGAGCAGCAATCGCTTCGTCAAAATCGAGCCATCCCCCCAAGATTCGATCCACCAGATCTCTCCCCCCCGCAACGGCCGCGCCAGCCGCCAATGCCTCTTTCTTCCACCTCTCGGTAAAGACCAACACTTTGGGAGGATTTCCCTTCAGACCGATTTTATGGTTCAACTTCATCCTTCCCACTTTGGAAAGGTCGTAGCGTTCGGGATTAAAGAAAAGATTGTAGAAGAGTCCGACGGCTGTCTCAATGGTAGGAGGATCTCCAGGACGAAGCCTTTTATAAATGTCAATCAGTGCCCTTTCGAATTCCTTCTCACGGAGGGATTTGCCAGGTTCGAGAACGGGTAATTTCTCCCTTTCCTCTTGGGTCAATCCGATCTTGTCCACCACCAATGTATCCCTCAATGAAGAACTTACATTGATGTTATCGATGAACAGGATTTCGAAGGCCTCGACCTTTCTCTCTTTCATCTCATTCAGAAGTTTTTCTGTGACCTCGTCATTACATTCGGCAATGACTTCTCCCGTTTCAGGGTCGACCACATCCTTCGCCAAGTATCGTCCGATCAGATCCTGGGCCTCCACCGAAATGGTATTGACCTTGGCCAACTCCAATTTTTTGAAAGAGTCTTCGGTAATTCGACGATGTTTTTTAAGAATCATCTTATGGGTTTCCGGGTCTAGGATATCGGAGGTCGCCTTCTGTCCCACCAACACATCTCTCGAAATCTCTTTTTGGAATTTTCCTCTCCGGATGAGAACCTTTTCCTTATGATAGAAATAATCCAAAAGTTCTTCTCCGGTGTATTTGAGAGCCCGAAGGAGGACGGTGACAGGAATCTTTCGACGTCGGTCGATCCGAACGTGGAGAAGATCTTTCTGATCAAATTCGAAGTCAATCCAAGATCCACGGTAGGGAATGATGCGTGCATAATAGAAGACCTTCCCGCCGCTATGGGGTTTGATTTGGTCCTGATCAAAAAAGACTCCTGGGGAACGATGAAGTTGACTGACGATCACCCGTTCGGTCCCGTTCACGATAAACGTTCCATTTTCGGTCATGAGAGGAATTTCACCAAAATAGACTTCTTGTTCTTTTACGGCTTTGATGCTCTTGGCCTTGGTCTCTTCGTTCACATCCCAGACCACTAAACGAACAGTCACCTTAATGGGGGCCGCATAGGTCATTCCTCTTAACAGGCATTCTTCCACATCATATTTCGGCTCGGTGAGACGGTAATTGACGAATTCAAGAGAAGCGGTTTCGTAAAAATCTTTGATCGGGAAGACGGTTCTAAAGACCGCTTGAAATCCAATGGGTTCCCGTTTGTCCGCATCCACATTGGCCTGTAGAAACTGCTCGTAGGATCTCTTCTGAATCTCGATCAGATTGGAGATCTCTAGCACTTCTTTAATTTTTGAAAAGTTCTTACGATACCTTCGATAGACAGGGACAATACTGGCCATAATCACTCCTCTCCCTTAAGAGAGCTCTCAAAAACTACGGCATGCTCTCTTCAGAGATTTCTGGACTTTTCCAGAAATCTCCCTTAAATAGAAAGTCTCCTCCCTTTTGGACTACCACTTAACATTCGCTTTGTCCTTCTGGGAAGAGACAACAGTGTCCCTCAACACTTCTGAATGTTTCCCTACTTGACTTCGACAGTTCCCCCAGCCTCTTCAAGCTTCTTCTTCATCGTTGCGGCTTCTTCTTTCGAAACTCCTTCTTTAACTGGCTTGGGGACACCTTCGACAAGGTCTTTGGCTTCCTTCAAACCCAATCCGGTCAGTGCCCTGACCACCTTAATCACTTGGATCTTCTTGTCACCAAAACTCGTCAGGATGACATCAAATTCTGTCTTTTCTTCAGCCGGGGCGGCTTCCGCTCCCGCTGCAGCCCCAGCAACCGGCATCGCCACCGCCATCGGTGCGGTGGCCTTGATTCCCAATTTTTCCTCCAGGGCCTTCACCAAATCACGCGCTTCCAACAAAGTTAACCCACTGACCTCTTCGACAATTTTTTGGATATCTGACATTTGAAAAATCCTCCTATCTTTATTTCTCTTTATTTCTATCTTTCCCCTATCCTCACTCTTCACGAAGGAGGAAGATGAGGGTGAAAGTCATGGTGCGGTATTTGTTTCTTCAGGGGTTTGCTGGCTTAGTTGATCAACACGGGCCTGAATGATTCCGAGCGCTTGCTGGATCGCATTGTAGATCACCGCTCCTAGTTGATTTGCCGTCCCCTGGATTCCTCCCAGGACCTGACCCAAAAGCGCCTCGCGAGAAGGCATCGTTGCCAGGGCTTTGACCTCTTCAGGAGAGGCCACCTTTCCCTGAATTAAACCGACCTTGATCTCAAGGGAAGGCTGTGTTTTGATGAATTCCGATAGAATCTTTGCCAGAAGGACTGGATCTCCGTAAGAGATGGCCATGGCCGTGGGTCCTTCAAAATAGTTGCCCAATTTCTCCAAATCCGTCCCTCTGGAAGCCAGTTTCATCAAGGTATTTTTGACCACGTGATAGGAGATCTTCTCCTCTCTCAATCGTTGTCTCAGATGATTCATCTTTTCAACATTGAGACCCCGGTAATTGGTCAGGACAACAGCCTGAACCCCCTTCACCTTTCCACCAAGATCTGATATGACCTGCGCTTTCTCTTTCCGATTCAATGATCTTTACCTCCTCCAATGAAGTCCGTCGTCTTTCTTAGGACTTCAAAACATTTCTAACATCAAGTGGATCGATTTTAATTCCAGGTCCCATGGTGGTGGATAAGGCAATGCTCCGCAAATAGATCCCTTTGCTGGTGGGTGGCTTTGCCCGCAGGATCACTTCCAGAAGCGTCTTGATATTTTCTGATAATCGGCTAAACCCAAAAGAAACCTTTCCTACAGGGACATGGACGACCCCGGCCTTCTCTACTTTAAACTCCACCTTGCCGGCTTTGATCTCTTTGACGGCCCTTTCCAAATCGAAGGTGACGGTTCCCACTTTGGGGTTAGGCATCAATCCACGAGGCCCTAAAATCTTCCCCAATTTACTGACCAAACCCATCATGTCCGGTGTGGCAATCGCCTTGTCAAACTCCAGCCACCCTTTTGAAATTTTCTCAATGAAGTCTTCTCCTCCCACGAAATCGGCCCCCGCATCGAATGCCTCTTTTTCTTTCTGACCTTTTGCAAAGACTAATACCCGGACCTTCTTGCCAGTTCCATGAGGAAGGACAACGGTTCCTCGGACCATTTGGTCTGCTTTCTTAGGATCTACCCCAAGACGAATAGCGAGGTCCACTCCCTCATCAAATTTTGCGCAAGCTGCCTCCAAAAGGAGTTTAACCCCCTCCTCCAGTTCGTGCCGTTTGCCTCGATCAACCTTGCCTTTTGCCTCTAAATATTTTTTCCCTCTCGTTGCCATAATCCTCTCTTATACAATCTCCAGACCCATGCTTCGAGCTGTCCCCTCGATTGTACGGATCGCACCCTCCATGTCCACTGCGTTGAGATCCTTAAACTTGATCTGTGCGATCTCTCGAATCTCGTCTCTGGTCACCTTGCCCACTTTGTTGCGATTGGGTTCCCCAGACCCTTTCACAATTTTGGCCGCCTTCTTTAAAAGGATTGAGGCCGGCGGAGTTTTGGTTACAAAGCTGAAGGATCGATCTGAATAGATGGTGATCACCACTGGGATGACCATTCCTTCCTGTCCCTGGGTTCGAGCGTTAAAGGCTTTGCAAAACTCCATGATGTTGACCCCATGTTGTCCTAGAGCCGGCCCGACCGGAGGGGAAGGATTGGCTTGTCCTGCCTGAATTTGAAGCTTTACCATTGCCGCAACTTTTTTTGCCATTGTCCACTCCTCAAATGAGGACCATTAATTCTTTTCTACTTGGATAAAATCCAGTTCTACTGGAGTCGCTCTTCCAAAGATAGAGACTAAAACCTTCAATTTCCTTTTTTCAGGTTTGACCTCTTCAATGGTCCCAATAAAGTTGACAAAAGGACCGTCAATCACTCGAACGCTATCTCCGACGCCGAAAGAAACTTTTGGTTTCGCCTTCGAAACACCTTCCTTCATTTGAGACAGAATTTCCTCAACCTCTCCCTCTAAAATGGGGATCGGTTTTGTACCATCGCCGGCAAAACCAGTGATCTTTGGGGTGTCCTTGACGATATGCCACGTCTCCTCGTTCAATTCCATTTTCACCAATATATATCCAGGGAAGATCTTTCTCTGGGAGGTCTTTCTCTTTCCCTTCACCAACTCCACCACGGTCTCTGTGGGGATTAAAATGTTTGAAAAAAAATCTCCCTTCCCGAGATTTTTAATTCGCTCTTCTAAATTCTGTTTGGCCCTGTTTTCGAAACCCGAATAGGTGTGGACCACATACCACTGTTGCGCCATAATGTTTACCATTTGAATGGGGAAGGAAGTCAATCCCCCCCCCTTTAACTCGCTGCCCTCTTCAATAATTCTTTGATGAGATTTGACAATCCAGAATCAACAAGCCCTAAAAAGATGGCAATGATGAAAACAGCTACCAAAACGACAAGGGTGCCAGAAAGGGTATCTTTCCGTGAGGGCCAGGTTACCTTTTTTAATTCGGTTTTAACTTCCCTCAAAAATTGTTTTGCTGATTCAAATTTTTCTTTAATTGAAAATTCCATCTATTCCATTCCGGAAGTAACACGGCAGCCATGAACCATGTAAGATTCATGGCTTGCCATGTACCTCATATGGTACATGGCAGGCCAGGAGGGATTTGAACCCCCATCACCCGGATTTGGAGTCCGGTGCTCTATCCGTTAGAGCTACTGGCCTCTATCATTGCATTAGGTTTGAGGCCAGAGGGAAGAGGCAATAAAACTTTTAGCAAAAATTGAATCTCGGTTTTTTTACCTCAAGCGAAGCGCTCCTCAAACCTTAATCTTCTAACTAAACTATTTCGTCTCTTTGTGAACGG
>PEUO01000003.1:0-3331 GCA_002780715.1 Deltaproteobacteria bacterium CG03_land_8_20_14_0_80_45_14 | reverse complement strand
ACTGATGACGCCTGCGCCCACGGTACGACCTCCCTCCCGAATCGCAAACCGCAACTCCTTCTCCATCGCAATCGGCGTAATGAGCTCCACCGTCAACGCCACATTGTCCCCAGGCATCACCATCTCCACCCCCTCAGGCAATACCGCCACCCCCGTCACATCCGTCGTCCGAAAATAAAACTGAGGCCGATAACCATTAAAAAACGGCGTGTGCCGACCCCCTTCCTCCTTCGTCAAGATATACGCCTCCGCCTTAAACTTCCGATGAGGTGTAATCGACCCAGGCTTGGCCACCACCTGACCCCGCTCCACCTCCTCACGCTTCACCCCACGCAACAACACCCCAATGTTATCCCCCGCCTGACCCTGATCCAAGGTCTTGCGAAACATCTCCACCCCAGTACAGACAGTCTTAAGCGTAGGCCTGATCCCCACGACCTCCACCTCATCACCCACCTTGATCACCCCACGCTCCGCTCGCCCCGTCACCACCGTCCCACGCCCCGATATCGTAAAGACATCCTCCACCGGCAGCAAAAACGGCTTGTCTATCTCCCTCACAGGCTCCGGGATAAACGTGTCCACCGCATCCATCAACTGCCAAATCCCACTGCACCACTGACACTCCGGCTTCCCACACCCACACTCGAGAGCCTTTAAAGCACTGCCCCGAATCACCGGCGTGCTCTCCCCAGGAAAATCATACCCCGAAAGCAACTCCCTGACCTCCAACTCCACCAAATCCAATAACTCCGGATCCTCCACCATATCCACCTTGTTCAAAAACACCACAATATAAGGCACCCGCACCTGCTTCGCCAACAACACATGCTCCCGCGTCTGAGGCATCGGCCCATCGGCCGCCGACACCACCAAAATCGTCCCATCCATCTGCGCCGCACCCGTAATCATATTCTTGATATAATCCGCATGCCCCGGACAATCAATGTGCGCATAATGACGCTTCACCGTCTCATACTCCACATGCGCAATCGCAATCGTTAACCCACGCTCCTTCTCCTCCGGCGCCTTGTCAATCTGATCAAACGCCATATAAGAGGCCAAATGCTTCGTCGCCAATACCCTCGTAATCGCTGAAGTCAACGTCGTCTTCCCATGATCCACATGACCAATCGTCCCAATGTTCACATGCGGCTTCGTCCTCTCAAACTTCGGCTTCGACATGGCTCAAACCCTCCTTATCTTTCGAAAAGATCGCCCAATCCACCCTTTCCTTTGGAGCCCACGATCGGATTTGAACCGATGACCTCTTCCTTACCAAGGAAGTGCTCCACCGACTGAGCTACGTGGGCTAAAAATAAAGAAAAACCTGTCAATTAAAAAGACAGGCTGGCCGAATTATTAGAAGATAGATTAACAATATAATTTTATCACAATGGAGCGGGAAACGGGGATCGAACCCGCGACCCTCAGCTTGGAAGGCTGATGCTCTGCCAACTGAGCTACTCCCGCATTTGAATAAGAAAAAATCCTTAACAACAACGGACGATACCCGATCACTGAATTTTCTCTCTGCCTTATTTAAGTCAAAACTTTTCCCTTAAAGATCAAATTCTCTACCGGCCATCTCTGACCGAGGGAGACAATGAACCATGCTTACGGCGCTTGAATGATTCAATGTGAATTTAATAAAGGGTTGAATGGTCCAGACAATCGCCCGCTGGCAAGCCTGGTGGAGAGGGGAGGATTCGAACCTCCGAAGGCATCGCCAACAGATTTACAGTCTGTCCCCTTTGGCCGCTCGGGAACCTCTCCGACTCTAAATCCTTGTTTTTTGATTGAATATTTCCTCCTGGGTACAGAAAAATACTGGAAAATCAATGAGTTACATTAGTGGAATAAGGATCATAATGAATTTAATTCATTATATATAACAAAATAATTTATTTTTGTCAAGAATTTTTTTAAAAATTTTTTTAAAAAAACAGAAATAATTTCTTGCTCCTAACCCCTCTTATCAATATACTATATTCCAGTTTCTCTCAGAATTTAAATCTGCCATGGAGGTACCCGCTCTGAAAAAATTTGGAATATTTCTTTTCATTATTTCAGTTACTCTGTTTTTCACTCTGCTTTATCCAACTTCAATCCTCTCTCAAGATTCTTTCCATAAAAAGATTATCCTTAGGGGATTCGATGGGAGTCCACTCACCTTCGAGAGTAAAATGCCTTACAGCCCTAAAAAAACCTGCGGGAGCTGCCACGATTATAACCAAATTACTAATGGTTACCATTTCCAGCAAGGCCGGACCGATGGAACTGGTAAAATTGTCATCAGCGATACATTCGATCCCCAATATCCATGGAGTCTGTCCTCAGGAATGTATGGGAAGCATATGGTAGCCTCTATGGATTCAAGCCAATTGGCTAAAAAAGTTAATCAACATCCCTCTGAAATTGACAAATCATCTTTCTCTTTCGTTCAGAATTGCGGAGCCTGTCACCCAGGAGGAGGATGGGGTGAATATGATCGGAGAGGTTACCTCTACTATAACGAAGAGAACAAGAAGTTTGGTTATGAAGATTCAGAAGAAAGTCCTTTGTTGGATGGTGACTATACCCCTTTTAGTCAAGGGAATGCCAATTATGGAGCTCCCTGGGACCAAAGTGGTGTGAGCGAGGCCGACTGCCTCATCTGCCACTTAAAGGAGTATCAATGGAAAGATCGGGGCGCGACCCTGAGAGGAAGATTCTTTAAGTATGGGCCTACAGTCGGAGCTGGATGGGCGAATATCAAACTTTCTCAGGATGAATCTGGAAATTCAAAAGTGGATGAGGTGACGGCGAATTATACTAAAAAAGAGGCGGCCGATTTCGAAAATCTCCACCTTCAGATTGTGAGAAGACCTCCTGACGAGAATTGTTGGTCCTGCCATGCCATGGCTGATGGAAAAAGGAAAGGTCGTCAGTGGAGTCCAGAAACGGATATCCATAACGATAGGGGTCTACACTGCCTTTCCTGCCATCCGAGCGATAAGGAGCATAATTTTGCTAAAGGGAATACCATTCAGGAGACAGTACGAAATGACTTGAACAACAGCATGTATTCCTGTGAAGACTGCCATTATAGAGGCAAGGATAAGAAAGCGCCCCGATACAAACATCCTTTCTCCCCACGCCATTTGAAACTGATCGCCTGTCAGACCTGTCATATTCCCTTTCAGACCACCCCGGCAGACTTGGTTTATGAATATGCCTCAACTGGATGGACCTTTATCTATGACACCTCAAAATTTCTTTCCAATGATCCGATGGATCCCAAAAGGTCTGTTCCTGGTGTAGACCCGAATATCTGGTATCCTGCCATAAC
>PEUO01000060.1:307-5914 GCA_002780715.1 Deltaproteobacteria bacterium CG03_land_8_20_14_0_80_45_14 | reverse complement strand
CAGTGACTATAAACCCGGAGGCGTCCTTTTTTGAGGCCAGAAATCTCATCCATGAGAAGGGTGTAAGACATCTACCCGTGGTCGACAAGAACAATGTGTTAGTTGGAATTGTTACAGATCGAGATATTCGGGAAGCCGCCCCATCTGATGCTACCCTGCTCAGTGTCCAGGAGCTTAATTATCTTTTAGGAAAACTTAAAGTTTCAAGTTTCATGACACCAAAGGCTAAGTTGATCATCATTACTCCTGACACACTCATTGAAGAAGCCGTCCAACTGATGCATGATAATAAGATCGGTTGCCTTCCTGTTTTGGAGCAGGGTAAACTTTACGGAATCTTTACAGAAACGGATGCCTTAGACCATCTTGTGGATATATTTGGTTTCAAACAGAAGGGGACCCGTCTAACCCTCGCCCTGGAAGATAAACCTGGTACAATGCTCGGGATCCTTGAAGTGTTTAAAAAGCATAATATAAACATTATCAGCATTGTCACCCCTTCTTTTATGGTGGAAGGGAAAAGGATTGCAGCCATCCGGATTAGAACAGAAGAATATAAAGATTTGGTGACCGATTTAGAGAAAGGGGGTTACGATGTTTTATCTATAGGCAAATGGCCCTCCATTTAGTCAGGAATGGAAGGTTGGAATGATGGAACATTGGGTTGCATCGAAATGTTTTTTCTGATTTAAAACCATACTTCCAATATTCCATAGTTCAATTTTTTTTTGTTTTCATCTCTCAGTTTACGTTAAGTGGCATTACCAGGGTTTCCCATGGAAAGCAGCGGAGCAAAGTATTATCAAATCGGTGAGTTGGCCAGTTTGTTAGAATTGAGTCCTCGGACGATTCGATATTATGAAGAGATTGGTCTCCTCAATTCCATTAAAAGAATCGAAGGGGGAAAAAGAATCTATACGGATAAGGATCTCCAGCGCCTAAAATTTATTACAAGGCTTAAACACCTCGGTCTCACCCTTTCCGAAATGCTTGAATTGGAGGATATTTATCAAATTCACCGGACGAATAGAAAGGTGCTACCCCGGCTTTTAGAATTGCTGGACGGCCATGCCTTAAAGATTGACGAGCGAATTAACAGTCTCAACAAATTAAAAGCGGATATTTTAAACTACCAGGGAAAAGTCCGTCAAAAATTAAACATTAACGATGATTTTCAGAAAGGAGAAGACACACATGAGAGAAGTGGTGATCACCAGCGCCGTCCGGACAGCCATCGGTAATTTCCTTGGGGGATTAAGTCCTCTCAGCGCTACGGAGTTAGGAGGAAAAGTAATCGAGGAGTCTGTGAAGCGATCGAAGATTCAAAAAAAGGATGTAGATGAAGTGATCATGGGAAATGTTCTCCCATTCGGACTGGGACAGAATCCAGCTCGTCAAGCAATGATCAAGGCGGGCCTCCCAATGTCCGGAGGAGCCATTACCGTGAATAAAGTCTGTGGTTCTGGGTTAAAGTCTGTCATGCTGGCCGCCCAGGCCATCATCGCAGGAGATGCAGAGGTGATCGTGGCCGGCGGAATGGAGAATATGAGCCGAGTTCCCTATTATTTAGAAAATGCAAGAACAGGATACCGACTCTGGGATGGCAAATTAGTGGACGGCATGGTCCACGACGGTCTCTGGGATGTGGTGAATGATTACCACATGGGATATACCGCTGAAATCCAATCAATAAAATTCAATATCAACCGTGAAGAACAGGATCAATTTGCTCTTGAATCGAATCTCAAAGCGATGAAGGCGATACGGGAAGGGAAATTCAAAGAGGAAATTCTTCCTATTCCGATCCCTTCAAAGAAAGGGGAACCGACACTCTTTGACACCGATGAGGGACCCCGCGATACAGATCTAAAGTCCATGGCCAAATTGAAATCTGTCTTTAAAGAGGGCGGAGTCGTTACAGCAGCAAATTCTTCCAAGATCAGTGATGGAGCAAGCGCTCTCGTGCTGATGTCCAAAGAAAAGGCCCAGGCATTAGGAGTTAAGCCCATGGCTAAAGTCGGAGCGCAGGCCGGAGCAGGCGTGGAATTGGAGGATGTATTGGTCGCCCCGATTCAATCCATTCCAAAAGTTCTGAAAAAGGCAGGCCTTTCTATTAAGGATATTGACCTTTTCGAAATCAACGAGGCCTTTTCCGCAACGACGGTTGCCATCTTCAAAACCCTCGGAATTGAAAGAGAGAAGGTCAATGTTCATGGGGGCGCTGTGGCCATCGGCCACCCCATTGGAGCCAGCGGGGCAAGAGTGCTCACCACCTTACTTTACGCCATGAAAGACAGAGGGGCCAGGAGAGGAATGGCTTCTCTCTGTTTGGGAGGGGCGGAAGCCGTCAGTCTGATTGTTGAAAGAATAGATTAAAAAAACATTGCAAAATGCAAAGTTAGCATTGCAAAGTTATCAATGTTTTTAAAGATATTTATCATTGATGCTTTCGTAAAAAGTCCAAATTACCCTGTTTTGTCATTCCTGCCCCGATTTGCATCGGGATAAACTCCAGCAGGAATCCAGTTATTTCAAGTAGTTCCCTCCGGGCCATAGGCCCTATGGGCCGGCGGCTGGACTCCGGCTTTCGCCGGAGTGACGGTTTCAGGACTTTTTACGGATTTATCATTGATAATTGCTAAATGTTAATTTTGCAATGCGCTTTAAGAGGAGGTTTGAAATGGAGATCAAAACGATCGGTGTGGTGGGGGCTGGGCAGATGGGAAATGGTATCGTTCAGGTGGCTGCTCATTCTGGATATCGGGTCATCATGAGTGATATTGCGGACTCCTTCGTTCAAAAAGGACTGACAACCATTTCTAAAAATTTGGGCCGAATGGTTGAAAAAGGGAAAATCCCTCCCCAGAAGAAGGATGAAATTATGGGGAGGATCAAAGGAACCATTCAGGTGAAAGACATGGTCGACGCTGATTTCGTGGTGGAAGCAGCCACAGAAAATGAATCCCTTAAATTGAACATTTTCAAAGAATTGGATCAGGTTTGTCGAAAAGAGATTGTCCTTTCAAGCAATACCTCTTCCATCTCCATCACTAAGATTGCCTCAGCGACTCAAAGACCCTCACAGGTCATCGGCATGCACTTCATGAACCCTGTGCCGGTCATGCAACTGGTGGAGATCATACGAGGCCTTCAAACCTCCCAGGAAACTTTTAATGCAGTGAAGGCCCTTACGGAGAAGATGGGCAAGACCCCTGTTGAGGCCAATGACTTTCCGGGGTTCATCGCCAATCGAATCTTAATGCCCATGATCAATGAGGCAATTTATACTCTTTTTGAAGGGGTAGGAACACCGGAGGCCATTGATACGGTCATGAAACTTGGAATGAATCATCCAATGGGACCCTTGGCATTAGCAGACCTCATTGGCCTGGACACCTGTTTAGCCATCATGGAGGTACTCTATAAGGGTTTGGGGGATTCTAAATATCGCCCCTGCCCTCTCCTCAGAAAGTATGTTGATGCAGGTTATCTCGGCAGAAAAACAGGAAGAGGGTTTTATACTTATAGTTAGGAGTTCGGAGTTCAGAGTTCTGAGATTTTAAAAATACTCCGAACTACGAACTAAAAACTCCGAACTGCATTTTAGAAAAACATGGATTTCAAACTTACTCCAGAACAAGAGATGATTCGAGATATGGTGAGGGATTTTACGGAGAAGAATATTAAACCCGTTGCCGCTCTCTATGACGAAGAGAAGCAATTCCCTTATCAAAACCTTAAAAAAATGGCCAACCTGGGTTTGATGGGAATGAACATTCCTGTTGAATTCGGGGGATCAGAAGTCGGGGTGGTGGCCTATAGTCTCGCCATTACAGAGATTGCAAAAGGATGCGCCTCTCATGCGGTCACCACCTCTGTGACCAATATGGTCGCTGAGGTGATTTTTGAGTTTGGACAAGAGGAGATAAAAAGAAAGCATGTCCCTAAGCTTTGCAACGGGGAATACCCAGCCGGCGCTTTTGCCATCACCGAGCCCCATACAGGGTCGGATGCGGGTAATATTCGAACAACGGCGACTCGCCAGAAGGATGCCTATGTTCTGAATGGAAGCAAAACCTTGATCACAAGCGGAGAGGCTTCAGGGGTCATCGTCACCTGGGCTGTTACTGATCAAAATGAGAAGAAAGGAAAAGGGATCAGCGCCTTTGCCATTGAGAAGGGAACACCTGGGTTCATTGTAGGAAAGGCAGAAGATAAGATGGGCCACCGGGCCTCACAGACCAATGAATTGGTCTTCAACAATTGCACCATCCCTCCCAATTTCCTCTTGGGTAAGGAGGGGGAGGGTTTCAAAATCGCTATGATGGAGTTGGATGGTGGAAGGATTGGTATCGCATCCTTGGGACTTGGCGTGGGATTTTCTGCTATTGATTTTGCAATAGAGTATGTTAAAGAAAGAGAGGCTTTTGGTAAACCGCTTTCCAGCTTTGAGGCTATTCAATGGATGATCGCCGATTCTTATACAGAATTGGAAGCCGCTCAACTTCTCGTTTTACGCGCTGCTTATCTGAAGGAAAACCACCAACCCTTTTCAAAAGAAGCTTCCATGGCAAAGCTCTTTGCCACAGAGACGGCAAGGAATGTGGCAATCCGTGCTGTTCAGATGTTGGGCGGGTATGGTTATACGAAAGATTATCCCGTGGAACGTTACCTCAGAGATATTATCGGAACAACCCTTTACGAGGGAACTTCCGAGGTTCAACGGATCGTGATTTCAAGAGAGATATTAAATCGCTGAATCGAAGCCCCAATTTCGTAACTCAACCCTTCAGGGTTGATCTCAATCAGGGCTAAAGCCCTGAGTTACGCATTCGGATTTCGAATTTTCTAATTAGGAGGATGTGAAGGCAATGGAGTCATTGGAACAGACATTCGCTGAAAAATTTGAACTCTACGGTTGTTACCAATGCGGAAAGTGCACAGGAGGATGTCCAGTTTCTCTGAAATCGAAGCTAAACATTCGTAGGTTGATGATCGAAGGGATTTTAGGAAAAAATCTTGAACGGATGACAGAGCGGGAAGAACTCTGGGATTGCACCACTTGTAAAACTTGCACCATTCGGTGTCCTCGTGGATTGAAACCGATGGATCTCATCATCGGGATGAGAGGGACTCTCGTTGAAGAGGGTCATATCCCCAAGACAATCATCGAAGCGATGGAAAATGCTTATAAGCATGGAAACCCTTGGGGAACACCAAAGAACAAGAGAACAGAGTGGACAAAGAGCCTTCCAGAAGATTTGAAAGTCAAAGATTTTTCCCAGGGGGACAGGGCTGAATTGCTTTACTTTGTTGGTTGTACAGCTTCCTCTGATCCGCGAATTCAAGAGATTGCGAAGTCACTGGTATTCATCCTAAATCGCGCCGAGATTGACTTCGGGATCTTAGGAAATGAGGAAACGTGCTGTGGCAATGAGATTCGAAGAATGGGGGAGACTGGGCTTTTTGAGGAGCTGATGGATGCAAATATTCAGCGTTTTGAAACTTATAAAATCGAGCATATCGTCACCGCCTGCCCCCATGGGTTTAATGCCTTGAAGAATGAATATCCTCAAGGAAAGTTCAACATTCTCCATACCACTCAAC
>PEUO01000060.1:0-208 GCA_002780715.1 Deltaproteobacteria bacterium CG03_land_8_20_14_0_80_45_14 | reverse complement strand
GAATGGTCCTCACTGCCATTCCTGGCCTCACCTTCAAAGAATTAGACCGCTCCCGGGAGAGGAGTCTGTGCTGTGAAGGAGGGGGTGGAAGGATGTGGGTGGAGGCTTCCTCCGAAACGGGTCAGCGTCTTGCTGAGATTCGAGTCCAGGATGCGGTCGAGTTGGGCGCAGAGATTTTAGCCACAGCCTGTCCTTTATGCGTTCTCAC
>PEUO01000013.1 GCA_002780715.1 Deltaproteobacteria bacterium CG03_land_8_20_14_0_80_45_14 | reverse complement strand
AAGAAGATTTTTGTAAAGGAGGAAGAAGATGAAACTGGACAGCACGGATGAGATTTTGAGGTTTGCCATTCGGAAAGAGGTAGATTCAGCGGCCTTTTACAAAATGGCAGCCGAGATTTTAAAGGAATTCTGAGCCCTGCACCCATGTGGTTCACGGGAGAAAGGTAAAGTGACATGATAGCCGGATTGACTGGAAAATCTGAGATGATTGTCAAAGAAGAAGATCTGGTGAGCCAACTGGGGGACATTCCTGTAGATGTCCTCTCCACGCCAAGGTTGATTCAACTTATGGAAACAGCCGCCATCAAGGCGACCCAGGACTTTATTTCCACGGATCAAGTGAGTCTTGGAACAGAGGTGAAGATCAAGCACCTATCCGCAACACCTCTTGGCATGAAGGTCACTGCCAATGCTCTTCTGAAAGGAGTAGAAAAGAACCGGTTTTTTTTCTTAGTGGACGCCTACGATGAGAAGGAAAAGGTGGCCGAAGGAGAACACGAGAGGGTCCTCGTGTCCAAGGAACGGTTTCTCAAGAAGGTGGAGAAAAAGAGGGCAGGATGATTCCGGTTTCATTGAGCTGGGATACTCAAAAAAGATCGGTCTTGCTTAAATGGAATGGATTTATCTCCTCCGGATGGGAGAATGGAAAGATTTCAACGAAAATTATCGGACTATCCATTCTCCCCCCTTTGAAGAAGAAAAAGATCCAACTCCCTGGGAAATTTCCCGTGCGGTGGGTTTATTTGAAAAGAATTTTTACCTTTCTCACGAAATGGAAACTTAAAAAGGCGGAGGGGACTTTTTCTTTTCCAGACCCGATGGTCAATGGGATACTTTACGGATGGATGAGCGCCATCCAGACAGGGAGAGCAGGTCGAAAAATCCGTGTGACTATCAATTTTTTGGGAGAGAATTGGTGCAGAGGTGAAGTCACCCTTTCCCTCAAAATACTGTTTCATCATTTAAGAAGTTGGATCTTTTCTCTGATCCGGGAGATGAGGGGAAAGAAGCCGCGAAAAGGAGGTGAATCGTGATGGAAGCCACTGATTTGATCAAGACACTTTTGGAAGGGTTTAAAGCCGTGGCAAAGACGGAGACCATCATCGGAGAAGGAATTAAAGCTGGGGAATTTACTATTCTACCTGTCTCCAAGATTTCTTTAGGCGTTGGGGCAGGCGCTGGAACAGAACAAATTAAGACCTCTGGGGGAAGCGGTGGTGCAGGAGGGGGAGGGATCTGTGTTGAGCCCATCGCCTTTCTGGTGGTCAAGGATGGAGAGGTGTCTATCCTCAATCTGAGGAGAGGGCCGGCCATGATAGAATCTTTCTTCGGTAAGATTCCTGACATGGTGGAGAAAGCAGTCAATATCGTCAAAGGAAAGAAAAAGGCAGAATAACCTAAAATCAGAAAGAGACCGAACCAGATATGAAGCGCTTTGAGGTGTTCAATCATACAGCGGATATTGGTCTCATCATTCATGGTGAGAATCTCAAAGCGCTTTTTGAAAATGCCGGGGAAGCCTTCTTTCATCTCATCACCGATTTGAGAAAGGTGAGGCGCCGGATCGAGAGACGGATACATATTGGTGGGGAGAGTTTGGATCGCCTGATGGTGGATTGGTTGAGCGAACTTCTTTATCTTCATGATGTAGAAAATCTTCTGTTTAAAGGGTTTCAAGTCGAGTCTGTTGGAGAGGATGGTTTGAGGGCAGTCGTAAAAGGGGAGCCATTTCAGGAGGGAGTCCATGTAATCAAGACTGAGGTGAAAGCCGTGACCTACCATCGGATAGAGGTTCGGCAGGAGAATGGGCGCTGGAGAGCCCAGGTCATCTTTGATCTCTGATTTTTCCTCCAGTCCCCTACATTTGAGCGAAAATAAGATTCTTCACTACGTTCAGAATGACATTGTTGTGCCTGTCACTCTGAGGGAAGCGAAGAGTCTATAGGAACCTGAGGATATTTGGTATGCAGGAGTCAAAAGTCATGACCGAAGGAAAAATCAAGATTCAGAAGATAGATGATTATCGGTGGAGAATTCCTCGAGAAGGAAAAATGAGGACCGATGGGATCATCTATTCCGATGAGAGAATGTTCACCGATATTCGAAAGGACCAGAGTTTGGTCCAGGTGGCCAATGTCGCATGGCTTCCAGGCATTGTGGGCCATTCCTTGGCGATGCCAGATATCCATTGGGGTTATGGATTTCCCATCGGGGGAGTGGCAGGCTTCGACATGGAAGAAGGAGTCATCTCCCCTGGAGGAGTGGGTTACGATATCAACTGCGGTGTTAGATTGATGCGCTCAGGGTTGAGCCGCACAGACATTCAAGGGAAAATCAGAGAGTTAGTAGAGGCCCTCTTCGTCAACATCCCTTCAGGTGTGGGGTCCCACAGGAAAGACCTCAAATTGAGTCGGGAGGAGGAGCGGCGGGTTTTAAAAAAGGGGGCTAAATGGGCTGTAGAAAAAGGTTTTGGTTCAGCAGAAGATCTTGACCACATTGAGGAGCATGGGTGCATTGAGGGAGCCGACCCAGACCGCGTTTCTGAAAGGGCAGTGGAAAGAGGCAGGGCCCAGTTGGGGACATTGGGCTCTGGAAATCATTTTGTTGAGGTGGGGTATGTGGCTGAAGTCTTTGATGAAACTGTCGCCCGAACGTTAGGGCTTTGGAAGGATCAAGCCACCATCATCGTCCATACAGGTTCAAGAGGTTTGGGCCACCAGGTCTGCGATGATTACATCCGTGTCATGCTGGATGCCGCCAGGAAATATCAGATCGAACTTCCAGACCCACAACTCTGTTGCGCTCCTGTTTCTTCACCAGAAGGAAAGCGATATCTTGAGGCGATGGCCTGTGCAGCCAATTTTGCTTTCACCAATCGGCAAATGATCACCCATTGGGTGAGGGAGACCTTTGAAAAAGTTTTTCGAAAGGGTCCGAAAGATTTAAAGTTGGATTTGATCTATGATGTTTGCCACAATATTGCAAAGATTGAAACTCATACGGTGAATGGAAAGAAAAAGAAGCTCTGTGTTCACAGAAAAGGAGCGACCAGGGCTTTTCCTCCAAACCATCCAGATATTCCCCCGGATTACCAATCCATCGGCCAGCCTGTCCTCATCCCAGGAGATATGGGTAGATGTTCCTATGTATTGGTGGGGACTGAAAGAGCGATGGAGGAGACATTTGGGAGCACCTGCCATGGAGCAGGTCGGGTGATGAGCCGGCATCAAGCCATCAAAGCGGCAAAGGGAAGAGCGATTGTAAGGGAATTGGAAGATAAAGGCATCATCGTAAAAGGCGCAAGCCGGGACACCATTGTGGAAGAGATTCCAGATGCTTATAAAGATGTCAATGACGTCGTGAATGTGGTCCATCAGGCTGGCATCAGCCGGAAGGTCGTAAAACTTGTCCCGATGGGAGTGATTAAAGGATAGCATGGATAGTTCGGAGCAATTAGTTCGTAGTTCGGAGTCCAAAAAAAATACTCCGAACTCTGAACTCCGAACTCATAACTTCAACATGAAGATTCTTGCTATAGATATTGGTGCTGGCACTCAGGATATTCTTCTTTTTGATTCGCAAAAAAAGACTGAAAATTGTATTAGTCTCGTCCTTCCGACGCCATCCAAATTTTTTGCAGAAAAAGTAAAAACAATCGAAAACCATATCTACATCCATGGCGACACGATAGGAGGGGGTTCCCTGGGCAGAGCAATCCTTCGTCACATTCAAAAGGGATATCGTGTGGTGATGGAGGAGTCTGCTGCTTATTCCATTCGCAATGATTTGGATGAGGTCAAATCAATGGGGATTGGGGTAGGGAAGAAGCCTGAGGCCAATCATTTTCAGGAATTGGAGATCCGGGAAGTCAATCTGCCACTGCTTGAAAAATTCCTTTCAAATTTTGGAGAGGATCTTAAGGCTGATGTCATTGCGATCGCAGTTCAGGACCATGGCGTTTCTCCGAAAGGAGTTTCAGACCGGTCCTTCCGTTTTGAGAATATTGAGAGAATGCTCCGAAAAGATAACCGACCAGAGACTTTTTATTTTTTAGAAGATTCGATCCCAGACTATTACCTTCGGATGAAGTCAGCAGTGGCTGCAGTGAAAAGAACTTCCTCAGTTCCGGTGCTGGTGATGGATACATGCATTTCCGCCATTTTGGGTTGCCTTGATGAAGTCACCGGTCCCTCTCTGATCGTCAATGTAGGGAATGGCCATACCATTGCTGCTTTGTTGTTGGAAAGAAAGATTGAAGCTCTTTATGAACATCACACCCATGAATTGACTCCCAAAAAACTGGAAAACGATTTGGGGTTCCTCGTTCGAGGTGAGTTAAGTGGGAAAAAGGTTTTTGAGGAGAATGGGCACGGTGCCATCACCCTGAAACCTTTCCATGGAGAGGTTTCGTTGATCGTCACAGGTCCCAACCGAGACATTTTTAAGGAAACTTCATTGAAATTTATCTATGCCGCCCCGGGTGGAAATACAATGATGACAGGACCCATGGGGCTGGTGAGGGCAGGACAATACCGGTTTGGAATTAAATAGCATAGAGCAGAGCGCATAGCGCATAGAGTTTAAAATAATTCCTTCCCCTCTTGATGGGGGAAAAATTTAAAACACTCCCTCCCCCTCCGGACGGGGGAGAGTGAGGGTGGGGGTGAGAAAGGGTCGGAGATGAAAATGGAAAAAATCTATTATTCTTATTTTCAATCGCCTCTTTTAAAGAAGGTTTTTGTCGCCTCGACGGAAAGAGGGGTCTGCATGGTGGATTTTCTCAAATCAGAGAAGACCTTTTTGAAAAGATTAAAGGAGAGATTTTCAGGAAAGATTATCAGGGATGATCAAAAGAACAGAGAGGTTTTGTACCAATTAAAAAAATACCTAAAAGGTGAATTGGAACGTTTTGATTGTAAGTTGGATTTCAAAGGGACTCCATTCCAGAAAAAAGTTTGGTCAGCATTGGCAAAAATTCCCTACGGCCAGACACGGTCCTACAAGGAAATTGCACGGGCGATTGGCCATCCGAAAGCCTTCCGGGCCGTTGGGAATGCCAATGGTCAGAATTCCATTCCATTGATCATCCCCTGCCACAGAGTGATAGGGAGCAATGGTGGCCTGGGTGGGTTTGGTCATGGGATTAAGGTAAAGAGGCAGTTGCTGGACTTTGAAAAAGCCCATGGGGTTCGATGAATTTCTGAAAGAAGTTGCACCTCTATTCGGTCTTCAATGGAGACCTTTTCAAAGGAGAGGAGTCAAGCGAAAGATTGAACGAAGAATAATTGAAAGTGGGCTTTCTCATTTTGATGAATACTTATTAAAGGTTCAAAAAGACCCTGAAGAACAAAGATACCTCTCTAAAATCCTCACCGTTACTATTTCAAGGTTTTACAGAGACAAAGAAGTTTTTAACCTCCTCGAGAATTCCATCATCCATGAAGAACCATTTTCTGGAATGGACATCGTCTTTTGCCGGAACTTAGCTTTCACCTACTTTTCTAAAGAATGCCAGATGGATGTGTTAAAAAAGATCGCCAGAAGCCTAAACGAGGGAGGGTATCTGGTCATTGGGAAGGATGAATCCCTTCCTCTCACTTATCCCACTTTGTTTGTCCCGATTTTTCCAACCGAGAGAGTATATCAGAAATTTGATAAGAAATAGGTAAGTTATCAATCAGTCCATAATTGTATGGACACTGGAAACCAAATCCCTCCTCCCTCCCTTTGCAAAAGGGAGGAATTC
>PEUO01000241.1 GCA_002780715.1 Deltaproteobacteria bacterium CG03_land_8_20_14_0_80_45_14 | reverse complement strand
GGTCAATCCCTACAAATCTGCCCGCTTCATTTCACAGGAGATCGTGCAGACGATGAAGCCTGGAGAAAAACTGGTCATGTATGGGGATATCGGGTCAGCGGTAACTGCTCAATTTAATTTCTATACGGGGATCGTTCCCATTTTGGAAACTGAAAACGAAGCGGAGGTCATCGATCTTTTCCGTTCAAAAGAGAGGATATTCTGTCTCTTTAAATATCGGGATTATGAAAAACTGAGCGGGAAATACGCTGACCTTCCTCTTCACCTGATCATACGGAGAAGCATAGGGGATAGGGATATGGCATTTGTGTCAAACCGGTGAGATCGCAGATTAAACTGGACTCTATTCGTTTGCAGGGGATAGGAACAGCGGAGATTTAATCGTGACGGTGAGTGGTAAGTTATGCTGTTGCATAAAACATGGCCGCAGTCGTCTTTAAAAGAAGGCGGGAAGAAGTCCTCCCGAGCGTGGTTAGCCCTCCTCATTTTCACTTTGGCCTTACAAATCCTCTCCATTTGGAACCTTGAGCTTTCAGGCCGCGATTCACCGAGGGTAGCGGGGATTGCCCGAGAGATGGCAGTGACCTCAAACTATCTGATTCCCCGACTCAATGGTGAGAACTTTCTCGAATATCCTCCATTGGGATATTGGCCCATTGCTCTCACCCTTTCGATGAGTGAAAAGCCACCGGACTTTCTCGCCTTGCTACCCATCGTATTCCTGGGAACGGGAACGGTCCTCATTACGTTTCTAATTGGAAAAGCACTAATTGGAGGGCGAATTGGGCTGATGGCGGGATTCATCCTGTCGACTATGCCGGCTTTTATCACCTACCACCGGCATTGCCGGGTAGATCCGGCGCTTCTCTTTTTTATAACACTTAGTTTGTACGGCTTTGTGGCGGGTTACAATGCATCACCCTCACCCTTACCCTCCCCCCTTGAGGGGGAGGGATGGGTGGGGGGTAAAAGGGTTCTCTTTTTTGCACTCTTCTACCTGGCGATGGCTGGAGCCTTTCTTTCTAAGGGAATAATCGGAGTCGCCATCCCTATTGCCACTGCTGTGGTGTTCTTAATCACCAGAAAGGATTTCAAGGCGATCGGGAAACTCCTTCTTAGCCCCGGAATTCTTCTTTTCATGCTACCGATCTTCCTCTGGGTCGGCAGCGTTTGGTGGCTCGAAGGGCCTGGCATTATTAAGGAAGTGATCCGACAAAGTCTCACGCGCTTTTTTTCTCCTTCGGCTGATCATACAAAGCCCTTCTACTTTTATTTCATTCATACCTTCACGCCTCTCTTACCTTGGACCGTTCTACCACTTGTCTTACTGTGGTACCGATGGAAACCTACTCATACGAGAGAATCATTGTCCCACAGCTCTCTTCTCAGGTTTTCCCTTGTTTGGTTCTTAACAGTCTTTGTCGGACTGTCCCTCGCTTCCGCGAAGCGGGCCCTCTACCTCGGACCTGTCTTTCCTCCCTTTGCACTTCTAACAGCTCTTGGATGGGACCGTATTCGAGAGAAATTCCCTGAGGTGAAACGCTCGGAGGCCTACGGCCTGATCGTCATTTTCTTGGTATACATTGGAGTTTACCTCTTGGTCATTACTCCTTTAGAGAGGAAAGAAAGTCTTCAGCCAGTATTTGAGGCGGTGTCAAGTCAACGGACCAATGGCCCGATCTATTTAGTCAACCCTTCCGAAACCATCCGGGGTGCCGCATTCTTCTACCTTGGGAAAAGGATACCCATCCTGAATGACCAGGATGTGTTATGGGGGCGGTTTGAAGATCACCCAGGAACAACCTTGGTGATTGATTCCTTTTGCGACAATGACCAACTCCTCAACAATCTTCGATCGAAGGGATATCGTCTTCTATCACAAAGAAAGTATGGAAAAGCGGCTGGGGTTTGTGTCTACTCGAACGGCTCCTGAGATGTTTAAAGCGATCAGTCTTTTAGGATGGTTCATCAAATGCATTGAAAATAACCCTGAATGATCTGGTTCAAAGAACACCATAAGAAAGGCAGCAGGTGGAAGTTACCGGTGATGGCGGTTTTTAAGGGATTCTTAAGTGATAAATCCTATTTTTATCTTCTTTTAGGTTTTGCTATATTAATATTATCCGCCAATTTGGGTCTGCCTCCACTGTGGGGTTCAGAAGGACGCTGGGCCCTCATCGCTCGTTCCATGCTACGATCTGGTGATCTTCTTTCCCCGGTTCTGGGCATTCGTGACTACTGGGACAAACCTTTATTATCCTATTGGCAGATCTTGCCATTATCGTATATCGACGGAGACGTTAGCGAGTTCACGGCCAGGTTTCCATCAGTGGTCTGGGCTGTGGTCATGCTTCTTCTAACCCGTGATCTGGCCAAGAGATGGTTTGTTGAACAAATAGCTCTCGTGTCTGTTGGAATTCTGCTGGGGTTTGCGATGATTGTTCTTTTTGGAGCCTCCCTTTTACTCTATAAGATTTTTCCTGCGGGCACAGACACCATTTGGTTTGCGTCCGTGTTGCTGGCATTGCCTGGTGTTACCATGATTGCAAGCACAATGAGGAAATATATCTGGGGGATGGTTGAATCTGTGCTTGCGGTCTGGCTCATTTATGTGATAGGCCTAATGCCTTTGATCGCACAGGGACCAAATCTAAAGACAAAGGTTGCCGAGGTAAACGCTTTAGGGAAGCCATGTGGTCTTCTAAATATTTATAACGCAAAGTTAAAATTTTATTTAGATAAACCATGCCAAGTTTTTGATGATGAAACACGTGCTCTATATTGGGCTACACGGGCAGGCGGGGTATTGATAACATCCAGTGATGTTTCAGATCAGTCTTGGGAATGTGTAGTGAAAGGCAATAATTGGCAGGCTGTTATCCCCCGCAAGATTCCCCCCTTGAATGACTCCAGCCATTTCAGATGACGGAGAGGTTTCCCCTATAAAGGGGAACATGCAACCCTTTTTTAACCTTCCTTTTATTTAGTCAAGATATTTTAATTTCGGCATTAACTGTGTTAAAATATAGCGATTTTTAATCGGTTACAGAATTGCAGGGCCTTTAATTCGTATGAATGTATCCATTATTGGGGCGGGTAGAACCCGAAACGGTATTGGCGAGTACATTGGGAAGTATTTCCATAAGCATGGAGGAAAAGTGACCTCTGTGCTGGGAACGACTGAAAAAACAAGCCTCCAGGCTTCTTGTGCTCTTCGAAAATATGGAATCGAAGCTCGTCCCTATACAGACTTCGATCAAATGGTGAGAGCTGAAAAGTCAGATGCCGTGGTGATTGCTTCCCCTTCCTCTACCCATTATGGATATCTATTAGAATGCATCGATTCAGGGCTCCATATCTTCTGCGAAAAGCCATTAATCTGGAACGGCCACACGGATCTCCGAAAAAGGGTTGAAGAGATTTTTGAGAAGGCCCTCCCCAAAAAATTAACCATTGCCATGAATTCTCAATGGCCTTTTTCTATAGATGCTTATGAAGCCCTCTGCGGAAAGATTATGATTCAGAAATCGAACGCATTTTTTATCAAGATGTCACCCCCTTTTCCAGGGAGAGAGATGATTCCAGAATCTGTTCCTCATGCCTTAAGTCTCCTTTATTGTCTCCTGGGTGTGGGGGAGATAAAAGATTTGAGTTTTGAGTCGGATGGGGCAAAGGAGATGAGCATCAAATTTTCCTATCTGTTTGGAACCGAGACCTGCGATGTGTTCATCCGGTTGGCATTCCAGGAAACCCCGCCCCGTGACTTCTCTTTCGGATTGAATGATAAGATTGTTTTTCGAAGTCTGGATCCGGAAGATTACGAAATCTATTTTAATTATGGGGATAAAAAATTGAGGATCGTTGATCCCCTTGAACTCTCCGTGAAAAATTTTATGGAAGCCGTACAAACAAAAACCGAACCCACCATCGGGACACTTCATATTCTTCATAATCTGTCCCTGCTGAAGGAGATTGACGACAGCTTTGGTGAATTTGAAAAGAGAAATTTATGGAAAAGTTAAAAGAGAGAGAGCACGATTTTAGCTCCAAATTGAAGCAGGATGCCACCCTTCGAAGGCTGAAAGACTATATTCAGTGGCAGAGAGGGTGCGACGTCAATGCTCCGGACCGAGGGCTACTGGTTTTCAGTCCGATCTCCATCAATTTAGATCTGACCTCCGCCTGCAATTTTTCGTGTCCTTTTTGCGTTGATTCGAAGCTGATCAACGCAGGGAAAAGCTTGACCTTGGAAGAAGTAAAAAAGACGATCGACACGCTTCATTCCCACGGCCTTCTCTCCGTGATCCTGATCGGAGGGGGAGAACCCACCCTTCACAAAGATTTCGGGGAGATCGTCCGTACTATCAAGAGCAAGGGATTACAAGTCGGGATCGTGACCAACGGTTCCAGATTGGAAAAAATTGAACAGGTGGCCGAAGAACTCAAAGAGAAGGATTGGATCAGGATTTCGATCGATGCGGCCGGGGAAGGGGTCTTTAAAGATTTACACCTTCCCAAAACGCAGGTGACGCTGGGCGGGATATTAGAAAAAGCAAAAAAGCTGAAAAAGAAGAATCCCGCTGTTTCGCTGGGATATTCGTTTGTGATCGTCTGGGAAGGCGTGGAGATTAACGGGAAGAGACTCCATTCCAATATGGATGAAATGGTCCGATCCGTGGAACTGGCCAAGGAACACTCGTTTGATTATATTTCCTTTAAACCCTGCCTGGTCCGGTTTCATGAGTCTCAGAGAGAGACTTTGCTGAAAAACGTTGGGAAAACAAAAGAAGAAGAGATTATCGATAAAATTAAGATGCATCTACAAGAGGCAAAACGTTTTGCTGGAGATGTCAAGATTCTTGTAAGCTCAAATCTGATGGCCATGTTGAACCGGGAGACCGACCAGATCAAGAAACAGCCCAAAAGATGCCACATGCAATTTTTCAGAACCGTGGTGACGCCCTTCGGCATCTTTCACTGTCCGGCGTTTCGAGGAGTGGAAGCAGCCAGAATTGGAGAACCGGAGGGTTATCTCTCGGAAGCAAAATTCAAAGCAAGTTTCAAAAGGACGGCCAAATCGATCGTGACCTTTAATGCCGAAGAGGAATGCAAAGATGTTGGATGTTTTTACAATCGCACCAACTGGTGGTTAGAAAAGTTCATCCATTCCAAAAAAGACATCCACAAAATTGAAAAAGTTGAGAATGACAACTTTTTCTTTTAGTCTCAGGCCATCAGATTTTATTGGCCTCCGGGGACAACTTGAATACTTGGGTGGGTTTAAAAGGCAATGAAAATTCTTCATCTTTTTAGCAACTGGAAGTGGACAGGTCCTGCTGATCCAACCGTGAACCTCTGCAAAGGATTAGAGAAGCGGGGGCATGATGTCACCTTTGCCTATCGAAAACCTCCTCTTCCGGTCGAGGATAGTATTGAGAAAAGGGTCCTCCATGCAGGAATAAAAGTCACGGATCGATTTCGGCTGGACCATTCGGTGAAGGTTTATCATCCCTCCTTTCTACCGACCAATCTGCGTGACATTTTAGACCTCACCCGATATCTTCGTGAGGAAAAGTTCGATATTCTCAATGTCCACCACTCCCATGGCCATCTCTTAGGCGGGATCGCTGCGAGGAGGTCAGGCCATCCTGTGATTGTTATTCGCACCGACCACAAGCGGGAACCTTTGAAGCCCAGTTTGGGAAATCGCTTTCTGATCTCCCAGTTGACGGATGGAATGATTACGTTTTCAGAGAGAGCGAGGAGAGAGGATGCGGAACATTTCGGACTTCCTCTTGAGAGGGTAGG
>PEUO01000152.1 GCA_002780715.1 Deltaproteobacteria bacterium CG03_land_8_20_14_0_80_45_14 | reverse complement strand
CTAAATCATGAACCTTACATGGTTCATGGCGTGGTGCATGGCGGAGGGAGTAGGATTTGAACCCACGTCCCGGATTTACGGGAAGCGGTTTTCAAGACCGCCGCCTTAAGCCACTCGGCCATCCCTCCGTTTTTAAATAATGCAAAGCGCATAGTGCATGGGGCATAGCGCTTTTAATATTACTTCTTTTTTTCGATACGATCGACCCCGTATAAATAAGGTCGTAAAACCTCTGGGATGACCACACTCCCGTCAGCCTGTTGATAATTCTCTAAAATAGCCACCAATGTCCTTCCGACAGCCAGGCCGGAACCGTTGAGGGTATGGACATATTCTGTCTTCGACTTTCCAGAAATGCGGTATCGAATCTTCGCCCTTCTTGCTTGAAAATCCTCAAAGTTACTGCAAGACGAAATCTCTTTAAATGTATTCTGACCGGGAAGCCAAACCTCAATATCATAAGTCTTTGAGGCCGAAAATCCCAAATCCCCTGAACAAAGATTGACAACCCTGTAGGGAAGTTTCAACCTTTTTAAAACCTCTTCTGCATTGGAGAGGAGTTTCTCCAGTTCATCATAAGAACTCTCAGGCTTTGTGAACTTTACCAACTCCACCTTATTGAACTGATGTTGCCGAATCAACCCCCGAGTGTCTTTTCCATAAGATCCAGCCTCCTTTCTGAAACAAGGCGTGTAGGCCGTATAGTAAAGAGGTAGCGCCCTTTCCTCAAGGACTTCATCCTGATGGATATTCGTCACAGGCACTTCCGCAGTCGGAATAAGGAAGTAATCGGTCCCCTCCACCTTGAAAAGCTCCTCTTCAAATTTTGGGAGCTGTCCTGTACCGGTCATCGTTGTTCGATTGACCATAAAGGGAGGGAGTACTTCACGATATCCATGTTCTCGGGTATGGAGATCCAACATGAAATTGATCAATGCTCTTTCCAGCTTTGCCCCAAGATCCCAATAAAGGGTAAACCGTGCTCCAGTAATCTTCGCCCCGTTTTTAAAATCAAGAATCCCTAACTCCTCTCCTAAATCCCAATGAGCCTTTGGTTCAAAATCGAATTTTGGAATCTCACCCCACCGTCTGACCTCAGCATTGTCAGATGAATCTTTTCCCACAGGAACAGATGAATGGGGAAGGTTTGGAACAATGAGGAGAAAATCTTGCAAAGCCTTTTCCTTCTCCTCAATAACCCCATCCAACCCCTTCAATTCCTGGGAGACCTTTTTCATTTCCTCAATTAAATCTGAGGCGTCCTGGCCTTTTCTCTTCTTCTTGCTTACCTCGTCAGAAACCTTTTTTTGAAGGGCTCTCAGCCTCTCCCATTCCTGAATGGTTTTTCTCCGCTCCCCATCAATCAAAACAAACTGGTCCAGATTGATGGCTTGACCTCTTAAAGCCAACTTCTCACGAACCTCGTCGAGATGTTCCCGAATGTATTTGGCTTCGAGCATAGAATCTCAAACCTATTTCCAACCCATCATTCCAGTATTCCAACCTTCCAATATTCCAGAGTTTTAAGAATATCATCAATTTCTTGTGAAATCAACCCATTCGACTCCCCGGTCTGAAGCCCGGGGTATGCCTTCGGCCCGAGCTCAGGCCGAGGGCTCAGGGTTAATACTGAACGGCGCTTTTTACCCCGATTTAAAAATCGGGGTTTGGCGCCGTCGAACGTATCAATTATTGCCTTTTTATTAAATCGGGTTTGAGGGGAACAGGCTGCTTTAGGGAAAGATGGCCTGCGATGGTTTCGATCGGTTTCCCATCAATGAGAATTTGAACTCGTTTGATTTGGGGGAAATTGAGGGCAAGGGAATTGACAATGGAATAGACAGTCATCATCTCAGCTGAACTCCCTCCGGGATGATCCTTGGAAAGGGCTGGGTTAAAATTAACTCTGGCCACTCCTGCGTCATTAATCTGGAGAGTCAATAATTTAGTTCGGGGAGGAAGGGTGGGGATGAGTTTCCCTTTCGGACCTTTAATCAGCTCGATGACTACCTCCTTCGCCTCTTCTTTTACAACTTTCTTTTTCAAGATCTCTCTCTTTTCTCCGATCAGATATTCACCCTCGCTATCTGAAAAATAAAGGAGGACTTCCTTTCTCTCCACCAAAATACTCCATCTTTCAAACAACGGTTTAATGGATTTGAGTATCTGCTGATGAAAGAGGATGATCAAACCGATCCCGATCAGGACCAGTAAAAGAAATATCTTGCCTCCCCTGCCCTTTCGGGGGATCCTTCTCTTACGTTTCGGTTTCATGGAAAACCCTCCTATGGACTTGACTTTCCTTCTGCCATTTTTCCAACAATCGGCAATGAATATCGTTTTCCCTGAAGAGCTTTAATCATTAAGACGAGCCACAGGATGAGGCTTAAAATCCAGATCGGATACACTAAGAGACCAATAATAGGGATCCATCCTAAGACGACTGAAATAACGAAGAGACTTAGAAAAGTGATCGTTGACTGCATAGCATGAAACTTCACAAAGCGGCTTTTCTTCTCCACTACCAAAAAGAGAATCCCTGTGATGAATCCTAAAAGATAACAGAGTAAGCCAGCCACATTCTCATCCAATCCCGTGCTTGATTGTCCTGTCTCCTGCATAGATTGCCTCCTTGATGATGGATGGTCACAATTCGATGGGTATTTATCAACAGGGGCTTAAAATGTCAATCCATAAAATCAAAAATCTTCTTTTTTAGGAATTGACCGGTGTAGGAAGCCATATTTTGTGTCAGTTCCTCTGGTGTTCCACATCCGACCACAGCACCTCCGTTCTCTCCACCTTCCGGGCCCAGATCAATGATGTAATCGGCTGATTTGATTACTTCCATATTGTGTTCAATCACGATAACAGTATTTCCTCTATCGGTGAGTTGGTTAAGAACATCGAGCAATCTCTGAATATCTGCAAAATGGAGGCCTGTTGTTGGCTCATCCAAAATATAAACCGTCCTTCCGGTTTCCCTTTTACTCAGCTCCCTCGCAAGCTTGATTCGTTGAGCCTCTCCTCCTGAAAGCGTGGTGGCAGGCTGGCCCAATTTGAGGTAGCCCAGACCGACATCGCAGAGGGTCTGGAGTTTGTGATGGATCACGGGGATAGCCTGAAAGAAGTCATCAGCCTCTTCCGCCGTCATCTCCAATACATCAGAAATGGTTCTTCCTTTATATCGGACATCGAGCGTCTCTCGATTATAACGTTTCCCATGGCACTCTTCACAGGTCACGTAAACATCAGGAAGAAATTGCATCTCCACTTTTAAAACTCCATCCCCATGGCACGATTCGCATCGTCCTCCCGGGACATTAAAACTGAAGCGCCCCGGCATAAATCCTCTCGTCCTCGATTCGGGAAGTTGGGCAAAGAGTTCTCGAATTGGCTGGAACACACCTGTATAGGTGGCCGGGTTGGAACGGGGTGTTCTTCCAATCGGCATCTGATCCACATGGACGACTTTATCCAGAAATTCCAGTCCCTCAATTCCTTGAACGGAGACGCAACGCTGCGGGAGACGATAAAGTTGCTGGGCCAATAGGCAATAGAGGGTGTCAATGATCAATGTGGATTTCCCTGACCCTGAAACGCCCGTGATACAGGTGAACACTCCCAAGGGAATCTTCACATCGATATTTTTCAGATTATTTGCCGTAGCGCCCCGGATCACCAGGTACTTCCCTCCCACTGGTCTTCTCTGCTTTGGGAGAGGGATAAACTTTTTCCCAGAGAGATATTGTCCGGTCAATGAATGCCCTGCCTTTACCAATGCCTCGGGAGGACCAGTGAAGACCACCTCCCCTCCTCTCTCTCCAGGTCCAGGTCCCATATCAATGATATAATCAGCGGAACGGATCGTCTCCTCATCATGTTCCACCACGATGACGGTATTTCCTAAATCCCTCAACCGTTTTAATGTCCCAAGAAGGCGCAAGTGGTCCCTTTGATGAAGTCCAATGCTGGGCTCATCCAAAATGTAAAGCACCCCCACTAAACTTGAGCCGATTTGGGTGGCCAGACGAATGCGTTGGGATTCTCCTCCCGCAAGGGTGGCAGCGGTCCGATCCAAAGTGAGATAATCCAAACCCACTTCGACCATAAACTTTAGCCGCTCCCCGATCTCCTTCAAAACCCCTTGAGCAATTTTTTGAGATCTTGGTGACAGCTCCAAATTCATCAGGAAATTCAGCGTCTCTTTGACATAGAGATGGGTAACTTCGGCGATCGATCTTCCACCCACCTTGACCGAAAGCACTTCCTTCTTCAGCCGTGTCCCCGCACAATCAGGACAGGGAGCCACATTCATAAATCCCTCTGACTCTTCATCCTCCTCCCCATCCTCCTTCCATCTCCTCTCCATTTCTGGAATTACCCCTTCAAATTCCTGCCGGAAGAGATGGGATTTCCCTTTTCCTTTAACCTTAAAAGAAATTTTTTCTCCCTCCGATCCGTAGAGAATAAGATGCTGAACCGATTTGGACAATCGATTAAACGGAGTATCAAGATCGAAATGATAATGTTTCGCCAACCCTTCCACAATGGGTCTTAGAAAGGACTCTCCCTTCTTCTTCCATGGAAGGATAGCGCCTTCGTTCACCGAGAGGGAGGGATTCGGAACGATGAGATCAGGATCAAAATATCGCTTTGTTCCCAATCCACTGCAGGCAGGGCATGCGCCTTGGGGACTGTTGAAAGAGAACATCCTGGGTGTAATCTCTGGGAAACTGAATCCACAATCGATACAGGAGAACTTCTGGCTGAAGACCATAGGAACCGATCCCTCTCTCTCCACTTTCACAATCCCTTCCGAAAGGCGCGAGGCAATCTCTAAGGAATCATTGATTCTTTTTTCTGCCCCTTCTTTGACCACCAAACGATCCACCACCACATCGATCTCATGGCGTTTATTCTTATCCAAACGGATTTCCTCGCTGAGATCTCTCGGCTCACCATCAATTCTTACCCTCACAAATCCGTCCCGCCGGAGTTCTTCCAACTCCTTTCGATATTCACCCTTTTTCCCTCTTACGATTGGAGAGAGGACGGTGAAAGGGGTCCCTTTGGGAAACCGGAGGAGCGCCTCGGTCATCTGCTGAAGGGTCTGAGAAGAAATAGGAGAGCCGCAATGGGGGCAGAAAGGTTCTCCGATCCTGGCAAAAAGAAGCCTGAGGTAATCATAGATCTCTGTCACAGTGCCCACGGTAGAACGCGGGTTCCGTGACATACTTCTCTGATCAATCGCAATGGCAGGAGAGAGACCTTCGATGGATTCCACATTAGCCCTCTCCATCTGCTCTAAAAACTGTCGCGCATAGGCTGAAAGGGACTCCACATACCGTCTCTGTCCCTCGGCATAGAGTGTGTCAAAGGCGAGCGTGGACTTGCCAGAGCCGCTCAGGCCAGTAATCACCACCAGACAATTGCGGGGGATCTCCACATCAATATTTTTTAAATTGTGAACCTTGGCCCCCCGGATGATGATCTTTTCCATTTATCTCTTTCTTTAAAAGAATTAACAGAAAATCCGCAAGGTGTAAACCCCGTTAGAAATTCAAGTCGTTGCGACTCAGAGGCTCTCGACGGGCGGGGCATTAAACCCCGCCGGAATTACCTTAAAATCTAATTTCACCATAGGCGGGACTACAAAGCAAGGGGGTATTATTTCTAACCAGCAATTCTCGGTGAAAATACAGCGAGATTCTTCAGTCG
>PEUO01000045.1 GCA_002780715.1 Deltaproteobacteria bacterium CG03_land_8_20_14_0_80_45_14 | reverse complement strand
GATTGGAGTCAACCTTGAGTTCACCGGGCCTTGGGCAGAGGTGACCAAGACCGTAAGAAATGCCATGGTCATGGAAGTGGAGCGGATAAATAAAATGGGTGGCATCGACAGACATCCTCTTGAGCTGATCTTCGAGGACAACGGCTTCGATTTAGGAAGAGTGGCAGCCAATATGACCAAGTTTACCAAAGACAAAGAGATCATCGCCGTTATTGGTCCCTTCGAGGATAATTTACAGGCGACAAGCAGGGCCATTGCCGAGAGAGAGAAGATTACCAACATCATCATCTGCCCTTCCAACCCGATGGTACGAGGCTTAAAGCAGAAATGGGCCTTCAATATCGCTCAGAGCGACATCATTGTTTCACAGAAGTTGGTGGACCTCTCTTTAGCCCGGAAATATAAAAAAGTGCTGGTCTTCCATGCTGCCCATCCTTTAGCCCAGAGCCTGGCTGAATACTATAAACGCTTTGGCGAGGAGAAGGGAATGAGGGTCATCGTTTCTAAAGAAACTCATAAGCCGACTGACATCGACATGACTCCCCAGCTCATCAAACTCAAACCCATCATCGAAAAGGAAAAGATAGATGCCTTTTATGCCTGTACAGCCGGTCCACCAGGCCCTATTGTCTGCAAGAACTTACGGACCCTCGGAGTTAAGACTCCGATTCTTGGAACCCATGCCTTTGGATTCGGCTTTATCATCGCCCTGGGTGGAGAAGCCATGGAAGGGGTGGAGTTCGGGGCTGGAAAACCTGTGGTCCCTGATCAACTTGATGAGAATGATCCTGTCCGACCTGTCATCCTCAATTTCGATAAGCGATATAAGGAACGCTATGGTGTAGGGATTGACCAAATAGCCGGTCATGCCCACGATGCTACCTGGCTCGTCTACGATGCCCTGAAACGATGCCAGGGAAAGGTCACGCGGGCTACATTCAGGGATGCTCTGGAGAATACCAAAGGTCTAAAAAATTGTCATGGAATTTACAATTACAGCCCCACTGACCATGATGGTTTGAGTAAAAAAGATATGGTTTTCATTCGGATCGAAGGGGGTAAGTTCAAACGAATTAAATTCCCTGGATTCGAATAAAGGTTGAAGGCAATATAAATTATATGGTAAATCAAGGGGTGAGCAAATCGTTGATTGGCTCACCCCTTTTTTGTGACAATTGGACCTTAATGTTGCATTGAATCGGCAGTTAGGTGCGCTTTCCAACCTTTACCAAGCGGTTTTTTTGGATGTTTTATGGGTAATATGCCCTGTCACATGAGGTGGTCTTTGGAAAATGTCTGGAACTTAAGTAGCAACACGGTCGAAGGTTCCGCTGTAAAGGTCTTCCAGCACACCCAACCGCCTTTTGCAACATTTTTTTTGCAACGATAAGGTTAGACTTCATGGACTTTTGGACTTACCTCCCGCAACTTTTTTCCTCTGGTATTACCATCGGAGCCATCTATGCCCTGGTGGCCTTAGGATTCGTGACCATCTCCAGGGCTTCCCAAATCATCAATTTTGCCCAAGGGGAGTTTGTCATGTTAGGAGGAGTCATCACCTTCTTCTTCCTGAAAGAGGTGAACCTCCCCTACCCCTTAGCTGCTCTGATAGCCATACTGATCGTTGCCCTCATTGGCTTCGTGATGCATCTCTCAGTGGTCTACCCTCTGCGAAAGGCTTCCATTGTCATACTCCTCATGGCCACTTTAGGGGCTTCCATCTTCCTCAGCAGTACCAGTGGTCTTATCTTTGGAACGCTGCCTAAAGCCCTTCCTCCTTTCTCCGGTGAGCAACCTCTCCAGTTATGGGGGGTCTTTGTTCTTCCCCAGAGCATCTGGGTTTTGTTATCCACTTTTATATTGCTGATTTTTCTCTATCTTCTTTCCCACCGGACATTATTGGGTAAGGCCATGGAGGCAAGTTCCACGGATCCTTTAGGTGCTGATCTCTTGGGAATATCAAGAAACCTCATGGTCTTTTTAGCTTTCGGAGTAAGTGCAGGAGTAGGCGCCTTTGCTGGAATACTAATCACCCCGATATTCTTTACCAGTTATAGTTCTGGGACGCTTCTGGGTCTGAAGGGCTTTATCGCAGCCGTCTTGGGAGGCTGGGGAAAGAACAGTGGTGCCATTCTTGGAGGGTTTGTCCTCGGGATTGTGGAATCTTTAAGTTTGGCCTTCATCCCTTCTGGGTATAAGGATGCAGTGGCCTTTATCATTTTATTACTCATCTTATACTTCAGACCCAAAGGAATTTTAGGTTCACCTTTTATTGATAGCCGCCGATGGTAGATTCGAAAAAAAATGAATTCAGAAAGAGGGACGTCTTTTATCTGGCCCCCCTTTGGTTACTTTCTTTAATTGCGCCTGACCCATACCTCTATCATAAAAAAGAGTTTAAAAAGAAAGACCTCTTTTATCTCGGCGCGATATGTTTGGCGCCCCTGATCTGGTTTGATCCACACTTCCATCATCTCATGGTCTTGGCAGGAATCTACGCCATCTTGGCCTTGGGATTAAGTCTCTTTATGGGTTATGCGGGGCAGATTTCATTAGGACACGCTGCCTTCTTTGGAATCGGCGCCTATACCACAGCCATCTTAACGACTCGTTATGCCCTTCCAACCTTTGTGGCTTTTTGGGCTTCGGCTGTTTCAGCGGCTGTGATCGCTTATTTCATCGGCAGACCCATTCTCAAATTGAAGGGTTACTTCTTAGCTTTAGCTACACTGGGGTTTGGAGAAATCTTTTTAGTCATTGTCAGGGAGTCTACTGATCTCACTGGCGGAGTCATTGGGATCTTTGGCATCCCTTGGTTTTCTGTGATGGGGTTCTCCTTCGATACTTATCTTAAACAGTACTATCTCACATGGGGAGTGCTCATCGGGTTATTCATCTTCTCGAAAAATCTGGTTCGATCCAAAGTGGGACGTGCCCTTTTGGCTGTCGCAGCCAGTGAAGATGCAGCCTCAAGCGTAGGGATCAATGTTCCTCGAATTAAGTTAGAAATTTTTGTCCTGGGTGCAGCCTTTGCCGGAGTGGCCGGGAGTCTTTTCGCCTGCGTCATGTCAATAGCCAATCCCGAGGCCTTTAGCCTGGGACTCACTGTTCCCATTGTCATGATGGTCATCCTGGGAGGAATGGGGAATCTTTACGGCCCCATTGCTGGAGCAATCCTTCTCACATGGCTGATGGATGTCCTGAGCAGATATCAGGAATACAGCCTCCCCATTTACGGCGTCATCTTGATCCTGCTGCTCATATTCTTCCCAGACGGTATTGGAACCCGTTTGAATGTCAGGGTGATTTACCTGATCGGTTATTGGGCGAAAAAAAAGAAGAGAGACGAGGGGAAACTCTAATGTTACTTCTCTCGATAGAAGAGATTACCAAGGAATATGACGGGATAATTGCTCTCGACCGGATTTCACTAAAAGTGGAAAAGGGAAGCATCAAGGGACTGATCGGGCCGAATGGAGCCGGAAAGAGCACTCTCTTCCATTTAATCAGTGGGGTGGAGAAACCTGATTTAGGGAAAATCTACTTTAAAGGAAGAGAAATCACCTCCATGGAATCCCACGAAATATCAGCTCTTGGAATGGGGAGGACCTTTCAGACCCTTCAGATTTGGGGAAACATGACGGTGGTGGAAAACATCATGGCTGGGATGAATCGAAGGCTGAAAGGGGGTTTGTTTTCCTGCGGGCTTTGGCTCCCTTGGATCAGAAGGTCGGAAAAAGAAGCCCTCAAGGAAGCCAAGGAGATCCTGGATTCCCTTGGTCTGCTGGGCAAGTGGGAATCCATCGCTTCCCAACTCCCCTACGGCAAACAAAAACTTCTGGAGTTAGGCCGAGCCCTTGCCATGAAGCCGGAACTCCTCCTCTTAGACGAACCCGCCTCTGGACTGACCCTTGCTGAAATGCGGCAACTTTCGGAGCAAATCTCACAGATTAGGCAGGAGGGAGTCACCGTCTTCATCGTGGAGCATCACATGGGGATGGTGATGGAGATCGCAGATAAGATAGCCGTCCTCCACCATGGCGAGCTCATTGCGGAAGGAACACCGGAGGCAGTGAGAAGAAACCCTCAAGTGATTGAGGCCTATCTCACCCGACGCAACCCGAACTGAATGGGCATCTGGAGTTGAATAAATTCGAAATCCGAATATCGAAATACGAAACAAATTCGAATTTTCAAATTCAAATTTCGTAGGGAACGGTTTGAAACCGTTCCCTACAGGGTTATTCGTTTTGAACATTTAAAATTTGGTCCTTTGAGATTGTTTCGAATTTCGGATTTCGTGCTTCGAATTTAAATCTGCCGATCGAGGATAACTTTGTTCCCATTTTGCGATTATCCTATTGGTAAGGAACGAATAGGCGGTAGGGCGGATGCTTAAGATTAAAAAACTGACTGTCCAATATGGGCCTCTACCGGCATTAAATGAAATCTCTTTGGAGGTAAAACATGGAGAAGTCGTCTCTCTTTTAGGTCCCAATGGAGCAGGAAAGACTACCCTCTTACTCACCCTCTCTGGAATTTTGAAGACCACCGAAGGAAGAATCATTTTCGAAGGGGAGGATATCACCAACCTGAACCCTCATAAGATTGTCTCCAAAGGGATTGGGCATGTTCCTCAAGGACGCCATATCTTCCCTACCCTTTCTGTGATAGATAATCTCATGATGGGCGCTTACCTTCATAGGGATGAAAAGAAGGAGATAAAAAAAGATTTGGAGTGGATCTATCAGCTCCTTCCTGTACTCAAAGAGAGAACCCATCAAAGAGCGGGGACCCTCAGTGGGGGTGAGCAGCAGATGCTCTCCATAGGAAAGGCCATGATGGGACGTCCTAAACTTCTATTGCTGGATGAACCTTCCTTAGGATTAGCTCCTCGTTTGATGGATGAAGTCTTTGCCACATTTAGGGAAATGAACCGGAAGGGACTCACCCTCTTTATCGTAGAACAAGAGATCCATCTCTCCCTGAGTATCTCCAGCCGGGGATATCTCCTGAGAAATGGTCGCGTGATCAAAGAGGGATCAGCCTCGACACTGATGGAGAGCCGGGAACTGATGGCCTCATTAGGCGGCTATCTCCCTGACGTGTACATCGGATGAATGATCTAAATTTCACGGCCACTACTTATTGGCAATTAAATTTGGTATAATTATTTTTGTTATCATTAAAAATAAAACAAAATGGTCATCATCCCGTTGTTGTTTTCAATGTACGGTGGAGGAGATGGATGGGGTCGATATTCATTTTGACCATAACCATGTTCTTTTTTCTTGCTCCCGTTATGGCGAATGCCGAAGAGAAAAAGGCGATCGGGTTGGTGGAGGATGTGATCCTCTTGCCATGGGGCGTGAAGATCCCTGCTCGAATTGATACCGGAGCAGCGACGTCATCCATAGATGCGCGGGAACTTAAAATTCATGACAACATTGCTGAATTCAAGTTACCTAAAAAGTATGGCGGGTTGCAGTTAGCCCTTCCGGTGGCGGGCTGGAAGACCATTCGATCTGCTGAGAGTCGGGAAAGGCGACCCGTGGTGGAAATGGAACTCTGTGTCGGTCCCAAGCGGCTGCTCATCAATGTGAACCTCAATGACCGTTCAATGGTCAAATATCCGCTCATTTTAGGTCGGAATGTCCTAAAAGATAACTTTGTGGTTGACTGTATGCACTCGCACTGTCTCCCACCAAGCTGTCCGGAGGTTCCCTCACAATGAAGCGCCCTGCGGTCCTGCTGGCGGTGGCGCTCCTGCATGACCTTCCATAACCAAATTTTGTGTAGCCAGTTTCTGTTCCGATATCATTAGCTGAAGCCCTCCTAAGACCCTTACCCGCACCGGTCACAATGGCTACCTATCCATTAAGCTCCGTGTCAGATAAATTGACACCTAATCTTATTGAATATTATAATGGATTCTTCAAAGAGCTTTACATGTATGAAAAACGGATCTACCGAAATTTGGTAAAAACTGATGATCTCGTTAAATTTGAGGTCATTGTTAAGGAAACTGACCTTCTTATTCGGACAGAGAGAGACTTTTCCGAAGAGGCCAGAGAATCGGTTTTAAAATACCGTCACCAACTCGAAACTTATATCGCTATGAACCCTGAATTCCAAAAAAGTCTCGTCCCCCTCACGGATGAGCCCCATGCCCCGGAGATTGTCCGGGAGATGATTCAAACCTCCCAATTGGCCCAAGTCGGTCCGATGGCTGCCGTTGCCGGAGCCATGGCCGAATGGGTTTCAAAAGACTTGCTCAAGCTCTCAAAAGAGGCGATCGTTGAAAACGGCGGGGATATCTATCTTGTCACTTCCAAGGAACGAATCATCGGGATCTATGCAGGTGATTCTCCTCTCAGTCTTAAAATAGGAATTGTGATCTCACCCGAAGAGACTCCTCTTGGCGTCTGCACCTCTTCAGGAACGGTTGGCCATTCCCTTAGCTTTGGGAAGGCAAATGCTGTCTGTATCCTCTCCAAATCTGCTGCCCTTGCTGATGCCGCAGCGACGGCTGTCGGAAATGTCGTAAAAAAGAAAACAGATATCGAGTTGGGTCTTGAAAGGGGAAAAGAGATCGCAGGGGTATTGGGGACGCTCATCATTGTTGAGGAAAAGATGGGTGTCTGGGGGAATATCAAGCTAACACAACTCTAAAAAATGATGACGACCATTTCCGTTGCCACACTCGGATGTAAAGTGAACCAGTTTGAGTCCGAGGCTCTTATAGAGGCCTTGGAACGGAGAGGGTATGCTCTCATCCCCTTTGAACAAGGTGCGGAGATCACGATCATCAATACCTGTACGGTCACTCACCGAGCTGATTTTCAGTCGAGACAGATGGTTCGAAGGGCCTTCCAATCCAATCCAAACTCTTTGATCATCGTGGCCGGATGTTATCCACAGGTGGAACCAGATGCCTTTTTAAAGATCAAAGGTGTACGCTATCTTTTAGGAAATAGAGAAAAGAGCCGGATTCCCGACCTTCTTCCTTTGATTCAAAAAGGCGAATTTCCAAGGGTTCAAGTTGGCGATATTCAGAAGGAGACCCTCTTCTCAGAAACCCCTCTTCATTCTTTTCATCATCACACCCGCGCCTTCCTAAAAATTCAGGATGGCTGCAACGCCTATTGCTCTTATTGCATTGTTCCCCATGCCAGGGGCCGATCGAGAAGTCTCCCACCAGAAAGGGTAATTGAAAATTTAAAGGTATTGAAAGAGAAGGGATTTAAAGAAGTGGTGCTCACCGGCATCCATCTGAGCGCCTATGGACTTGACCTCGACCCTCCCTTCCCTTTGGAAAAACTGATTGGACAACTGGAGAAAGAGGAGACTCCTAATCGGATTCGACTCAGCTCCATCGAGCCAGGAGATTTCTCTCCGGAACTCATTTCCGTTCTCTCCCAATCAAATAAGATCTGCCCTCACCTCCACATCTCTATCCAGAGCGGAGACGACGAGATACTGAAAAAGATGAATAGAGACTACGACCATTCTTTCCTCTCTGACCTCATCCAGGAACTCCCTCTGAAGATTCCAAAGCTCTCGATCGGAGCAGATGTGATTGTAGGATTTCCAGGAGAGGCAGAAGAGAACTTTAAACATACCTACGGACTCGTTGAATCTCTGCCTTTCTCTTATCTCCATGTCTTCCCTTTTTCTCGGAGAAAGGGAACCCCTGCATTCCAATTCCCTAAGAGGGTGGATGAGAAAGAAATCAAAAAAAGAGCTGAGACGATGAGGGAGTTGGGAAAACGGAAACGCCAAGCTTTCTATGGCCAGTTTCTCAATCAAGAACTGAGCGTCCTGGTGGAGAACCATAGAGAAAAAGGAACCGGAAGATGGAAGGGCCTTTCCCGGAATTACATCCCTGTTCTGCTCACCAATAAAAACGGGGCCGAAGAACATAGGGAATGGGTCAATCAGGAATGGACGGTTAGAGTAACGGATTTGGCCGAAAAGGGTGTGATCGGAAAAGTTTTGGAGAAATAGTGTGGACAACGAGAGGTTAACATCTCTAAAGGAATTCGAAGAGCGTCTGGGTCATCGATTCAAAGAGATGAAATGGCTCGATCAGGCCTTTACTCATAAGTCATTTATTTATGAAACCAATCATCCGGAAAAAGTAGCCAATGAGGTTTTAGAATTTCTCGGAGATTCGGTCCTCAACCTCGCGGTCAGTCACCTTCTCCTCAACAAATTTCCTGATGCGCAAGAAGGGACCCTTTCCATGATGAGATCCCAACTGGTTAAAAGGAGTTCGTTGGCATCTCTCTCTAAGGAACTTCAGTTAGAAGGCTATCTCCTCCTTGGAAAAAGCCAACAGTTAAATGGAGGGATGGGAAAATCCTCCATCTTAGCCAATACTTACGAAGCCCTGATCGGAGCCATCTTCATGGATTCAGGATTCAACCGGGCGGAAGAAATTATCCAGGGGCATTTCGAACCCCTCCTTCAGACCAAAACCCCATCTGTCCTGTTTAATGATTTTAAAAGCCTTCTGCAAATCTATTCCCAACAATCTCATGGAGTCTCTCCTCAGTATCGAGTGTTGGATGAATCAGGCCCGGATCATGATAAATCGTTCCATGCCTCGGTCACCATTAATGGGGAGGTCAAGGGACTGGGATGTGGAAAAAGTAAGAAAGAAGCGGAACAAGATGCTGCCAAAAATGCATTAGAAGAAATTAATAAAATGTCAAATGACAATTCTCGCACGAAGTGATGAACCGAAGGTGAATCAAGTTCAAATGAAATCTAAATGTCTAGATGATTAATAGACCAAAGTAATACTACTCAAGAAGAACCCAATGCATCCATTGATCATTCCCATTTTTCTTCCCGCTATGGGTTGCCGTGAGCGCTGTCTCTTCTGCAATCAAAAGGCACCGACTAAAGGACTCCCTTCTCCCTCTTCTGTTCGAAACTTCATTGAAGCCTCTCTCGCAGGAATTCCTTTCGATAAGAAAAACAAGGAAAAGCAGGTTGCCTTTTATGGTGGGAGTTTTACAGCAATCCATAGAGATGAGCAGGTCTGTTTTCTGAAAGAAGTGCAGCCTTTCATCACTTCTGGTCTGATCGATTCCATTCGTGTCTCCACCAGGCCCGATGCCCTGGAGGAAGAGACTCTCTCCCTGCTCAAAGAATACAGGGTGAAGACCGTAGAAGTCGGAGTGCAATCAATGATCGATGAAGTCCTCCTCCTTTCCCATAGAGGGCATGGTGCAGCCGATACGGTTGATGCTGTCTCCCGATTAAAAGATAGGGAATTCGAGGTGGGACTTCAGCTCATGGTCGGCCTTCCGGGTGATACCTGCGATCGTTTTCTCCAAACCCTTGATCGGATCATCCAACTCAAACCCGATTTTCTCAGAATCCATCCCACACTTGTGCTCAAAGGAGCTCCCCTTGAAATCCTCTGGAGGGCTGGAGAATATTCCCCCTTATCGTTGGACGAGGCGATTCAATGGCTTAAAAAGGGCATTCTCAAATTGGAAGAATCTTCCATCCGAGTGGCTCGCATTGGCCTTCAGCCCACAAAGGAGTTGGAAAGAGATTATCTCGCGGGGCCCTACCATCCCGCATTTCGTCAGCTCATCGATTCGGCCATCTTTTTTGACATGGCTAAATATCTTCTCCAGAATTTTCCAAACGGCTCCAAAGCTATCTTCTTTTGTAACCCAAAAGAGATTTCTAATCTTAAGGGCCAGAGAAATGAGAATAGCCTGAAACTAAAAAACCATTTCAAACTCAGCGAGATCTTAATCGATGGAAGACAGGAATTGCCAAGAGGTTTTCTTGGGCTTCAAATTCAAGAGAGAGTGGTTTCGATCGATAGAAAGTCTCTTGGTTTTTAGAAAAAGTGTGGAGGGTTTCTAACAGGATGCAGATAACCACCGAAATCAGCGGCGGCTTTCAACCGTCCGCTGGGGTGACTTGATAGGCTTCTATTTCAGATCGAGCTGAATTCTGATAGCCCCCCCAATCTTTTGCATGTCGTCTCCTGAAAGGGTACCAATCTTCTTAAATAAGCGTAACTTGCTTACAGTCACTAATTGATCGGCCATCGCTTTGCCCAGTTTTCCATTGAGAGTGATATAGGCTTCACTAGGGTAAAGGCGATCGATATTGCTGGTGAGAGGAACGACCTGAACTCTATTTAGGAATTTGTTGGAGGCATTATTGCTGACAATAACGGCAGGACGCTTTTTTCGAATTTCTCCGCCAATCGAAGGATCAAAGTTTACCCACCATACGTCACCTCTTTTCATGAGCGATATCCCCTAAAGTAGCCTCAGACCATTCGAGTGCCTCTTTTTCTCGGACTCTGTCTTTCGCCATTTCTTTGTAAGCGGATTCGAGTTCATGCTTGAGAACATGGGGACGGGCCAATTCCTCAATAAATTTACTGATTTTTCTTGGTCCTATCACCTTGTGAAGTCCAAGATAAACTTCCTCATTGATGGTAATAGTAAGTTTTTTCTGCACGGTTCTCCCTCCAAGCCTTCATTACACGTATATTATACGTACAATTTTCTTTTGAGTCAAGATTATTTTGAATCTTCGAAGCCTAAAAACTTCAAAAGGGGTCAGGTCTTGCAATCATACATTTAACTTTATCCCCCCTCTACCCGTTTTATTGCCCGGCTTATAGTAGCATAATGGAAACCCAGATGTTCCGCAATTTCCCTCATCGTATAACCATAACGAACATAAGCATCATAAATGGTTCTATCCTCAGCTGTTCTCTCTTTCCCCCTTTTCAATTTGAAGAGTCCCCTCAGAGGGGGTCTTGCCACATATCTTTGGACCCTGGGCACCTCTTTTATTTTCTCCTTCTCTTCCAGAAACCCACTTAGATTCTTGATAAATTCCTCCGTCCCCCAAAATATTTGTCCCTTTAATGTCTCCCATGGCGATTCCTTATCAATCCCCTCCATCACAAATCTTCTATATCTCTCCATAGCTACTCTTTTTCTCCCACCCAATTGTGAGAGTACCCAATCAACAGTCAAAAAGGAAGGTCTTTTCGCTACTCCAATGGTTGCTCCATAACTACTCCATCTCCACTGCTCAGGTTTCTTTATTAAACCAGCGCGTGCAGGGTTTAAGACCACATAGCGGCAGAGAGACAATAAATGATTATCCTTCTCCACAATTATCGCCTTATATCTCCCCTGAAAAAGATGTCCTACCCGTCTGTACCTTTGATTGAACCATTGAGTATATACCCCATTCAATTCTCTCATTCCTTTTGATAAATTGCCATTAGGGGTTTCGATCAAAAGATGATAATGATTCTCCATAAGACAGTAGGCATGACAAAGCCATTTAAACCTCTCCACAACAATCGATAGTACATCTAAAAATCGGCCTCTATCCTCATCATCTATGAAAATAGCTTGCCTGGCATTGCCTCTGGATGTGACATGATAGACAGCTCCTGGGAATTCAATTCGCAAAGGTCTCGCCATGGGAATACCATATCAAACAAAATGTATTATTGCAAGACCTGACCCCAATTCTTGCAATTCTTGTGCCGTTCTTCCCCTTGCCCTTTCGTAATTAGGTCAAATCCCGCTTTTTGAACCCTTCGGACATCCATCCGCCCTTGCTGCTTTTCGTATTCTATGACAGCTTGAATCCCGTTTCGTTCGGTATCCGCATTCGACATTTTACTGTTCCTTATTATCCCCACCGATCTAAATCAGCGGCGCGGTCCAATACCAATGCTAAAATCACGCCACGCTTATCCCGCGTCCGCTGGATTTGCTTGTTGGGGATTCTCTGTCTGCATGTCTTTTATTGCGACTTTGGGAATTGACAGAAAGCGCACTCTCCATTGAGTAATATAATTGTGCGTAAAAGTCTTTAATTCATCCGTCAAGTATTTCTTAATGATAAGGCTAAATACACGAAATGTGAGTGCGGCGACCACGGTAATAAGAGTATCAATGCTTTCAGGAATTCGTATCGGCTCGAAGATTACGGCCTTACCATCAAATTTAATATGCTTCTCGAAAGCGCCAGCATGAGTAATATCGGAAAATTGTGTATAGAAGAATTCATATTCAGAATCTAGATTAAGGCGGGTAGCCATATCAGCTATGGAATTTGGTCCATGAGGACTATACCACGCTACGTCGTGTTTTTTCTTCAGCTTATCAAAGTCTTCATTAATTGATTTATTGTTCTGGTTTGTAAGAATCCTGTTGATGTCTGCGTCCTGTTTCTTAGCCTCCACCTCTATTTCAGCTCGGTTAATGGGATCATCAAAAGTGGATAATTTGTCTAAATTTTTCTGAAAATGTGCGTTCTCGGGAGTTCCTTTGATGGCACGCCGCGCCCATAATCTTTTTTGTCGAAGATGCCATACGTAGAATTGACGAGCACGTTTTTCTGTATCAGTTTTAAGTAACCATTCAAGATAAATATAACTTTCCAACATCGAACGCGCTGAAACGCCAGCCGCAAATACAGCACCTCTTGATAGCTGGATCTCGACTGCGTCCAACATTGTGATAGCATGTTTGAAAAAATGACCAATAATAATTAAATCGGCTAATGAACCTCCCCGCTCACTACATTTACTAAGGAGATCGACACCGTAGTCTACGAGTTCTCGAAGCAGAGTGACGGAAGGCGAAAGCTTCTCGTTTATGAATTGATCCATCCTTTCACGGTCAAGAAGCTGTTTATTAGATGCCTTTGTCATATTTTATTTGTCCCCAACGATTGAGGTCAGCGGGGGCTGTAAGCCATCCGCTGGAGTGATTTGGGTAATTACCTTTTTACCTCTTTAATTGCTAACGCGACACCAGGGTAGTAATATTCACCATCGGATAGATGTCTTGTATCTGATGGGAAAACCCATGCCAAAGCGTCATAGTCAAGATCTCTGATCGCTTTGATCCACATCTCCACTCTCTCACTTACGGAGTCTTTAGCGCGTTTCTGAAAATAAGGCATTGCAAATAAGAAGGCTAACCTATGTTGTCCATAAGGTAGACTCTTGCGAATATCTCGACGCGCCGACTTGAGAGCCCTATCTAGGCGTGGGCACGGGTTGACACGAGAAACAGTGTAACCTGACCATACCTGTTTAACTTCCGCAATAAACTCTTTACCTGAAAATTTAAAATAAAAATCCACTCGTCCCTGATATGGTTTCGATAATCTGCTTGACTTTCTCAAAATGCTCCTTTTTTCGTCTGAGTATTCCTCAAATGCAAAACCACCCGCACGCCAAACTGACCCCGCAAAAACACTTAGAGATGACCTCTCGTTGTTACACCACGGGGCATCTTTTGAGTTTTTCCATGTAGCAGCGATTTTGCCGTTTGCGTTAATCCAGTTTTTCAGAACTGGTAACAAGTAACGCAAGCGGCGGCAACACCAACCTTGTATTTGTCTGTTCATTTTTTTCCCACCTAACTTATTTTTTAAGCTTATTCTACATATGCTGTCATATTATAGTCAGTAAAGAGGGCTTGTCAACGAACTTTTTATTGAAAAGTCTTTGAAATCAATACATTTTTTCGGTATAATTTTACAACTTTAACAATTATCATTCTGCCAAGGAGAATAAAGAAGGGTAGGGGCGACTTTAGTCGCCCTAAAAATTAAATAATATGGCACAGCCACCTCATTTTGATATTAACGGTTCCGTATATTTTATCACGACAAGGCTGAGTCAAAAGACCCATTTATTTACTGAAGACGCGGCTGAAATCGTTGAGGAAACAATTTTAGACTTAGCATCAAGAAAAGAAATAATGCTTTATGCCTATGTCATCATGCCTGATCATATTCACCTTCTTATTAGGCCTATCAATCTGGGGATTTCTAAAACCGTGCAATTAATCAAAGGCAGAGCTTCAAGAAAAATTAATAAAGGTAGCTTTTGGCAGAAAGGCTTTTTTGATTTTGCAATACTGACAGATAAAAAATTTAGGGAGAAGTTTAATTATATTCATTACAATCCAGTCAAGAAGGGCTTGGTTGAAAAGGCGGAAGATTATAAATATTCAAGTGCAATGGGGTATAAGATCAAATATGGAGAAGTTTTTTATGAATAATGGGAGGCTAAAGCCTCCCGTACCCATGATAATCATTTTCTCCCTCTTTTTATTTATCGCCTGTGGGCCGAGACATGTTGTAATTGAAAAGAGAATGCCTCCTCCTGAAAAACAAGAGGTCAAGAAGGAGAGGCCTGTCCCAGAGACCAAGATCGAAAAAAGGGAGAGCAAAGAAGTTCAGTTTGGGGTCGCTTCCTGGTATGGAGGGGAATTCCATGGGAGACCAACTTCGAGCGGAGAAGTTTATGATATGTACCAGCTCACCTGCGCTCATAATACCTTCCCTCTGGGCACCGTTTTAATGGTCACCAATCTTGAAAATGGGAGGTCCCTGGAATTGAAAGTCAACGATCGGGGGCCTTTTGTTAAGGAAAGAATTCTTGATGTTTCTTATGCGGCGGCCCAGATGCTCGGGATGTGGGAAAAAGGCACGGCATTGGTTAAAGTAGAGGTCATCAGTCCTGGAGTCGAGCCAGTTCAACGGTTCACGCTTCAGGTGGGCTCCTTCGCTGATGAAACCAACGCTCAGAAATTGGCTGAACAACTCCGAAAAAGTTTTGAGAATGTCTATGTGACCATAGTGGAAACACTGACACAGAAATACCACCGGGTGAGAGTGGGCCAATTCGAAACCAGGGAATCAGCTCTACCGATAGCAGAAAAGCTTTCCCAAATGGGCTTCAAGGTTCTGGTAACCAGCAGGTAAAAATAGCATGGCGCATGGCGCACGGAGCATAGAGTTTTACTCTCTTAGCATCATTTAATTTTAAATCGCTGAAAGTTGTGACTGGATAAATTTTTAACTATAATATCTTCTAAAACTCTTTTTGAAAGGAAACCTCTTCTGAGAATCAAGACCGTTCTCTTTATCTCTCCCATTCTTTTTCTCATCCTTTTAGGAATCAACATTGTCTTCGTTGGTTCCAGGCCTCCCCAAAAAGTCAATCAATTGGTGATCAGTTCAATAGGCGATGCCTCTTTTCTCAACCCTATCCTTTCTCAGGATTCGGCCTCCAGCGAAATCAACTCTTTTGTCTTCAATGGATTGATCAAGTATGATAGAGACCTCCAGGGTTTTGTTGGAGTCTTAGCAGAATCCTGGAAGGTTGAGAAAGGCTCTGAACCTGTCATCACCTTCTATCTGAGGAAAGGTGTTCTCTGGCACGACGGCAAGGAGTTCACTGCCGAAGATGTGAAATTCACTTATGATAAAATTATGGATGAGAAAACCAATACAGTCCGACGAAGCGACTATGAACTGGTAAAGACCGCCGACGTATTGGATCCTTATACTTTTCGAGTAACCTACAAACAGCCCTTCGCCCCAGGTCTGGCCACCTGGGGAATGGGAATCATTCCAAAACATCTCCTCGAAAAGGAAGACATCAACACCACCCAATTCAACCGCAGACCCGTTGGAACAGGCCCCTTCCGATTCATAGAGTGGGTGAGTGATGAGAAAATTGTTGTTGAAGCCAATCCCAAATATTTTGAAGGAAGACCAAACCTGGATCGTATCATCTACCGGGTTATTCCAGAACCCTCTCTGAGTGAAATGGAACTCCTCACCCAGGGGGTGGATTACTATAGCGTCTTTCCCCACCAATTGCGACGAATGAAAGAGGTCCCCTTCTTGAAAATGTATTCCCAACCAACTCTTAGTTATACCTATATTGGATATAATTTAAAAAACCCTCTTTTCCAGGACAAACGTGTTCGCCAAGCCCTCACTTATGCCACAAACAGGGAGGAGATTGTTCAATATGTTCTTTACGGCTTAGGAACAGTGGCCACCGGCCCCTTTCCCAATCATCTCTGGTATGCCAATCCAAAGGTGAAACCCATTCCGTATGATCCCCAAAAAGCCCGTCAACTTCTGGCTGAGGCAGGATGGAAGGATACAGATGGGGATGGTATTCTGGATAAAGACGGAAAACCCTTTCTGTTTAGATTGATTACGAATAGTGGAAATGAGATTCGAAAAGATGTGGGGGTTCTGGTTCAGAGGCAACTCCGCGAAGTTGGAATTGATGTCAAATTCGAGCTTTACGAATGGAGTGTCTTCCTAAAAAATTTCATCAATGCAAAGGCTTTTGATGCGTGTATCCTGGGATGGGGGCTTTCCCCGGACCCCGATGATTACCAGATCTGGCATTCCAGCCAGATTGAAAAAGGCTTTAACTTCATCTCGTATAAAAATCCTGAGGTGGACTTTCTCTGGGAAGAAGGAAGAAGGGAATACGACGTCGAGAAAAGAAAACAGATTTACTGGCGGATTCATGAATTGATGGCTGAAGACCAGCCTTATACATTTCTTTATGTGCCTTTGGGTAACTCCGCCCTCCAAAGGAAATTTTATCTGATGGAAAAGGATCAAACAGGCAGAGAAACGCTTCGCGATATTAAAATGGAGAAGGCGGGTTTGGAGTACGACCTCACGAAGTGGTATGTCCCGAAAGGAATCCTTTTGGAGAAATAAAGCATGGCTTCTTTTATCCTCCGACGTCTTGCTCAAATGTTCGTTACGCTTGTCGGGATCAGCATCATTTCATGGGTCATCATCACCTTGGCGCCCGGAGGCCCAATTGGTTTGACTCTCGATCCAAAGGCATCCCCTAAAATTATTGAACAGATGATGAAGAATTACGACCTTGATAAACCCATCTATCAGCAGTATACCCTATGGCTCAAGAAGCTTTTCACTGGCAAACTTTATTCCTTCAAGGACGGAAGGCCGGTGATGCAAAAAATCAACGAGCGAATTTGGAATACCCTTCTCCTCAACCTGGTCGCCACCATCATCATCTTTTCCTTAGCGATTCCCCTGGGTGTCTTTTCAGCCAAGCGACAGTACAGCTTTCTGGACAACCTCGGGACATTCGGAGCGTATTTGGGTGTTTCCGCACCCAGTTTCTGGCTCGCCTATCTCCTTATACTGGGAACGGTTTTACTATTCGGTTACCCCGTTCTTGGAATGAGGTCTTTTGTGACGGAAGATTTCACCACTACTGAAATCGTCCTTGACCGTATCTGGCACCTGATGCTTCCTTCCATCATCATAGCGATTCACGGCATTGCAAGCCTTTCACGATACACCCGTTCAAGCATGCTTGAAGTGATCCGCCAAGATTATATTCGAACAGCCAAGGCGAAGGGGGTTTCAGAGGAAACGGTTTATTATAAGCATGGCCTACGGAACGCATTGCTTCCTACGATCACCATCTTTGGATTTATGATCCCGGGGCTTATCGGCGGCTCCATCATTATGGAAACTGTCTTTGCCTGGCCCGGGATTGGACAATTAGCTTATCAAGCCATCCTGGCGAGAGATTATCCTGTTTTGATGACGCTCAATACGATTGCAGCCGTGCTTACACTTGTTGGAAATTTTATTGCCGACATTCTCTATGGGATAGCGGATCCCAGAATCCGATATGAATAAAAAATGGAAAAGCAGCAGATAAAAAACTTCTGGCGGCACTTTAAAAAGAATCGATTGGGTGTAGGGGGCTTAGTCATTATCGTCATCGTTTTCTTTATCGCTATTTTTGCCTCTTTTCTATCCCCTTACGATTACGGAAAGACCGATGTCTCCCTGAAATTGAAGTCTCCTTCCTTTCAACACTACCTTGGGACAGATCAGTTGGGCAGGGACGTTTTCAGTCGGATGCTGTATGGATCCCAGATTTCTTTGTCAGTAGGATTCGTCGCTGTCGGGATCTCCATCCTCATTGGGATCCTGGTGGGCGCCATGGCAGGATATAAGGGTGGGTGGGTTGATTCCCTCCTGATGCGATTCGTGGATATCATGCTCTCCTTCCCAAGTTTCTTCCTCATCCTTACGGTGGTAGCCATTTTACGGCCCAATATTTATAATGTCATGATAGTCATCGGCATCACCTCTTGGGAAGGAACCGCTCGATTTGTCAGGGCTGAATTTCTCTCCTTGAGGGAAAGGGATTATGTACAGGCAGCTCGAGCTCTGGGTGTAAAAGATCGTAGAATCATTTTTCGACACATCCTCCCTAATGCATTAGCTCCAGTCTTTGTCACTGCCTCCCTGGGGGTAGCCTCAGCGATTCTGATAGAAGCTGGCCTTAGCTTCCTCGGTTTTGGCGTTCAACCCCCTGCGCCGAGTTGGGGAAACATTCTCACAGAAGGAAGAACCTATATCTTCGATGCATGGTGGTTGACGGTTTTTCCAGGGCTGGCGATTCTCATCACGGTACTCTCTTTTAATCTGTTTGGAGAAGGACTTCGGGATGCCATCGATCCAAGGCTTCGAGGAAGAAGATGATTGTTAATCCCACATTGCAAATTGAAAATTGCAAAATGCAAAATGTTAAATGGAATTAAAGATCCCAATTTTTATAGCCTTCATTTTTGAATGACCATAGGAAAAGAGTTCGCTGTGAAAAAACCCCTGCTGGATGTCCGAAACCTTTCCATCCATTTCTTCACAGAAGAGGGAGTGGTTCGGGCTGTTGAAAATGTAAGCTTTGAAATTTATCCAGGAGAAATTCTGGGTATTGTGGGCGAATCCGGATGTGGAAAGAGTGTGACGGGTCTTTCCCTGTTGAGGCTCATTCCCATCCCGCCTGGTCGAATCGTGAACGGCGATATCTTTTTCGATGGAAGGAACCTGCTCCAATTAGAAGAAAGGGAGATGGAGAAGGTAAGGGGGAATGATATCTCCATGATCTTTCAGGAACCGATGACCTCCCTCAATCCGGTCTTTACGATTGGAGACCAGATCATGGAGGCAATCATCCTCCATCAGGGATTGGATAAGACAGCGGCGAGAAAAAGAGCGATCGAAATGCTCGATCGGGTGAAGATCCCTTCTCCTGACAAGACGATCGATTCCTACCCCCACCAGTTGAGCGGAGGCATGAGACAGAGGGCGATGATCGCCATGGCTCTTTCTTGTCAACCCAAACTTCTCATTGCCGATGAACCTACAACGGCCTTGGATGTGACCATTCAGGCTCAGGTTCTCCAACTATTGAAAGAGATCCAAAGGGAAATGGGGATGTCGGTGATGCTGATTACTCATGATCTGGGGGTGGTCGCAGAAATCGCGGATCGGGTGGCAGTGATGTATGCAGGAAGGATCTTTGAATACGGTCCTATCGAACCTATCTTTGAAAAGATGCGCAATCCTTACACCCGTGGGCTGCTGCACTCCATCCCTCAACTGACGGAGAAGAAGGACAGGCTCAATGCGATTCCAGGCCAGGTTCCTGATCCCATGAATCTACCCGTAGGGTGTAAGTTTCACCCGAGATGTTATCTGATGATTGAAGCCTGTAAGACGGAAGAGCCTCCCCTCTTCGAGATTAACGGAGATCACTTCAGCCGTTGTATCCGATGGAAAGAATGTTGTTAAAAAGAGGATTCCAGGATCCTAGGGTTCAAGGGGTCGAGTGAAATACATTAAGACCAAAATAGGCTTTTATAAAACCAAACGCTTGAACCCTTGACCCCTCGAATCCATGAACCTTTATTAGAAAGATAGTGATGTCCCAGAATAAATTTCTCATCCAGGTTCGAGACTTAAAAAAATATTTTTACAAAGAAGGCCTCTTCTCTACGGATAAGAAACCTATCCGTGCGGTGGATGGCATCTCTTTTTCCATTCGAAAAGGAGAGACACTGGGATTAGTGGGAGAAAGTGGCTGTGGAAAGACCACGGCAGGCAAATCAATCTTGAGACTGATCGAACCGACCTCTGGCCAGATCTTCTTTAAAGAGCAGGACATCCTCCCTCTTGATCGGGAAGCCATGAGAAAACTAAGGCCCCACATGCAATTCATTTTTCAGGATCCTTACGAATCCTTGAACCCAAGGATGAAGGTTGGACAGATCGTAGGGGAAGGATTGGAGGTTCACGGATTCGCTTCAGGGAAAAAAAAAATCCAAAAGGTTTCAGAACTTCTTGAAAAGGTGGGTCTCCATCCACAGGATGCCCTTCGATACGCCCATGAGTTCAGCGGTGGGCAACGTCAGAGGATTGGAATTGCGAGGGCCATCTCCCTCAATCCTGAACTGAT
>PEUO01000195.1 GCA_002780715.1 Deltaproteobacteria bacterium CG03_land_8_20_14_0_80_45_14 | reverse complement strand
AAATCTTCTTTTCATCGACCAGACCGTCTTTATTCCAACCCCTTTTCTGGTAATAGATATCGAGGATCGCCTCGTAATCTTCCCGCTTCAAGATCTTTCCCGCATGAGGTCCTTCGGTCATCGGTAAATTGAAGACTCTTTCTGGAGGGTAATCATCCTTCCGGGAAATGCCTGATTTCATATTGATGGCTCGTGTGAGATCATAAAGATCCATGGAGCGTTGAAGAAGTTCATTCAATGTCGTCTCGATGCCTGTAACCGCTGAATAGAATTCCGCATACTGATTTTCATCAAAACCCAGTTCGATCCAGGGCAACCGGCAGACTCCTAACATGTCAAACAGGGGCCGAAGCGTCTGGTGGTAGATCACCAGATCAGCCTTTTTCTCCAGGGGCCAATCCATTCCCATCTCTAACTCCTTGGCAATCGTCCAGGCCCGTGCATGATGGGCTCCGATATCCGAGGTGGCATATCCCAATGCCATGGAAATGGCAATCCGTGCGTCATAGGCAGATTGTTCCAGCCCTTTCACCTGCGAGATGATGGGTTTCAATTGAGGCCACTGTTTGATCACTCCGAAGCTGCCTTCAGCGAGAATGTTTCCAATTCCTTTCCGATGGGCAATCTGCTGGACGGTTTCTAAAATTGCCTCTTCTGCTCCCCATTTAGGGATTAGCGCTATTTTTTATAAAACACCTTTTCAAAAGCTTTTAGAGCTACTTCAATATCTTCATTGGTGACATCCAAATGGGTGACCAGGCGAATTTGGGTCTTGCCAAAGGCGTGAATGAGAACACCCTCTCTTCTCATCACCTCAGCCACCTGGGCACCTGTCATCCCAGTGTCGGTTACATCGAAGATGATAATATTCGTTTCCACATATTTGGGGTCAATGGAGACTCCTTTAAATTCTTTCAAACCCACTGCAAGACGCTTAGCATTCTGATGGTCTTCTTTTAGGCGATCGAGGTGATGTTCTAATGCATAAATTCCAGCAGCGGCAATGATTCCTGCCTGCCGCATTCCGCCTCCAAACATTTTTCGAAAACGATGAACACGATCAATAAATATTTTAGAGCCTGCGACCAGAGAGCCAATAGGAGCCCCCAATCCTTTGGAAAGGCAGACCGATACAGAATCCGCCCATTGAGAGTATTCACGGGGTTTAATTCCCGTGGCCATGGAGGCGTTCCAAAGCCTGGCTCCATCGAGATGGACAAGAATCCCTTTTGATTTGGCCAGTCGATAGATCTCAGTCATTTTTTCAAGAGGGTAGATGGTTCCGCCGCCGCGGTTGTGAGTGTTTTCGAGACCGATTAGTCTTGTGACAGGGAAGTGGTGATCCGAAGGTCTGATAGCCTCTTCGATCTGAGAGGCGTCGAGAATGCCTCTTACACCTCTGAGACACTGAAATTGGATGCCTGAAAGGGCGGCTCCAGCTCCCCCCTCAAAATTATAGGGATGAGAAGACGCTTCAATGATCACCTCATCGCCCGGTTGGGTGTGGGATTTGATGGACAACTGATTGGCCATTGTCCCTGAGGGGACGAAAAGGGCAGCCTCTTTTCCGAGAAGATCGGCCCCCTTTTCCTGAAGGGCATTCACAGTCGGGTCTTCCCCAAAGACATCATCGCCCACCTCTGCTTCTGCCATCGCTTTTCTCATGGCAGGAGTAGGTTTAGTGACAGTGTCGCTTCTGAGATCGATATAATCTTTCATCTTCTCTCCATAAGTAAACCCCGTTAGAAAGTCTTCAACTTTCCAATGGGAAGGCTCATTCACCCTGTTAGAGAAAGTCTCTAACAGGGTGTTCGCTCTAAAAGGCCTCTGGCCCGGAGGGAATTATATCTTCACCCCGTAAGAGACCAAAGGTCTTACGGTGTTCATCCCCGCTGCAAGCCCCGATAGAAGAGCAGCTTCACACGGGGCGAGCAGCGGGGCTTTCTAACGGGGTAAAGAATCTCGTCTACAGGGAAGGGCTTTAAAACCCAAATTTCAGACCTCACAAAAAATACAATTTTAAACAATCACTGTCAAGATTAAAAAGGGAAAAATCTCTTGCATTTGGCTGTGTAATGCGTTATTTTGGTTTGCAAGGAGGCTGAATTTCGTTCATGTTTAAAGGGGCGATTACGATCTTCGCCTTTTCTATTTTCCTCTTCAGTTGTGCAGCCCAAGTCACCACTCAACCTCCTCCCGCTCCACCTCAACCTGTTCTCCTCCCTGACCTTACCATTTCGAATATCTCTTTAACTGAGACTGAAAAGGTAGAGGTCATGATTTCGAATATTGGAAAAGGGTCTGCTCCCTATCGTGTTGGAAGTTTGGTGATTTATGTAGATGGTCATCTGAGATGGAAAGATTCTCTAGGCGCCCTTCCGGATCAAACTTTTCTGCAACCAGGGGGCTTTGTGCTCTACACCACCCCGGTTGAGTTGGTCGGGAGACACGAGGTCCAGGCCGTTGTGGATAATGAGGAGAGGATCGTTGAAGAAAATGAAATAAACAATGTTTTTATAAAAGTTTTAGGGAAAGAAAAATCAGTGGCCAAACCTCTTCTTCCCGACCTTGCCATCACCGATCTTTTTCTCAACCCCCAGAGGAAATTGGCAGTGACCATTGCCAATATTGGGGACACTCCAGTTCCCTTAGGGGGAGGAAATCTGAAGATCATTGTCGATGGAGCGTTAAAAGGAAGTTATACATTGGGAAGCCTTTCTGATCAGTCTTTTCTTCCTATGAAAGGAAGCCTCACCTTGACTACTCCCTTAACTCTTGTCGGTCGACATGAAATTGATGTCCATGTCGACCTTACTCACGGGATGAAGGAGTCCAATGATGAGAATAACAGCCTAAAGAAAATATTGGATGGATTTCCTCTTGGACCGGACATCGTGGTGAAAGATTTAGATTTGACAGAGGATTTAGAACTCATGATCATCCTCTCCAATGCCGGGGAAGTTGATCTCCGGAGGAGCGTCACCTTTCGAATTCGAATCCTTGTGAATGGCCGAAAGATTTCGGAATTTGACCATTTCATTTCCGAGGGGTTAAATGCCAATTTTGGAAATCGTTACCTCTTGGATCCCCCTTATCGAGTTGGAATTGCCGGGATCTCCAAAGTGAAGGTTTCTATCTCTCCGAAATTGCCTTCCGATGATATTCGTTTAGAAAATAATGTCCTCGAAAGGACATTCATTATCTTTCCGTTTAGAATTGGACCTCAAGGAAGAGAGGAATTCTCTTTTTCTTTTTCGGCCCCACGGCGTCATGGGGAAGGTCAAACAGAAAAGGTGAAGACAGAGGCGAGATGGGAAGGGGGTAGTTCTTCCCTCATGCTTTCAATTAAAAAACCAGGAACCATCAAGGGGATTCCTACCCTCTCGGGGAAGAGCCCACTGAAAGTAGAATTTCCCATCCCTTTTGAAGAAGTTCAGAAAGAGAATGTTTGGAGGATCTCCGTTACGAACCTCATCGATAAGAAGGTGGAAGGCCATCTCATCATTCAACATCCTTGATGGAGGGGCCATCCTGGAGGAGGAAGAATGCAAGGGATGTATTGGCTTTTAGGTCTAATCGTTGTCGTTGTGGCAGTTTTCTTTTTCTTGATGGAGCAGCGGTGGAGAAAGAGGCTGGAGGAAATCAAGACGGATTCGTCGTCACAACCAATGTGGGGACTGATGCAGCAGCAGATAGAAAAGTTGAGAGAGCACGTGAGCGATGGACTTGCCAGAAATATTTCACAACTCACCCAGCAACAGGATGCCATTAACACACAGTTGAGGGGCATCACGGACCAAGTCAATCGGCAGCTTCAGGGCTCCAGCGGAGAGATCAGCAAACGCCTGGACAACGCAGCGAGAGTGATTGGAGATGTCCAGAAGAACATCGGAGAGCTTTCGGAGGCGAGCAGGCGAATCTTTGAAGTAGGAAAAGACATTGCGACCCTTCAGGAGATTCTTCAACCGCCTAAATTGAGAGGGGGGTTGGGAGAACAATTTTTGGGAGAATTGTTATCCCAGATTCTTCCAGCTGAATTCTTCACTCTTCAATATCAGTTTTCCAGTGGGGAAAGAGTGGATGCGGCGGTGAGACTGGGGGAGAGGCTTGTCCCCATCGATTCCAAGTTCCCACTCGATAATTTCAAACGCATCATCGAATGCAAAACCGAGGAAGAGAGAAAGGCTTATCAGAAGACCTTTTACAGAGATGTTAAGAAACATATTGACGATATTGCGAGCAAATATATTTTGCCTCAAGAGGGGACGTACGATTTTGCCCTTTTATATATTCCCGCTGAAAACGTCTATTACGAAACCATTACCAAGGATGAGGCCTTTGGAGAGGAAAAAGGGATTTTCAATTATGCGTTGAAAAAGAAGGTGATTCCGGTCTCCCCCAATTCTTTCTTTGCCTATCTCCAGGTGATCGTCTTCGGCTTGAGGGGGTTGAAAATCGAAAAAGATGCTCAGAGAATACTGGATTCATTGGCGGGTCTGAACAAAGAATTAGAAGGCTTTCAAGGGGATTTTCAGTTAATAGGAAGACATATGAGCAATGCCATGAGTAAGTTTGAGGATGCCAGAAGACGGCTGGATAAATTCAATTTAAAATTGGAACAGATCGAAAGCCAACCTTCTTTGCCATTATTGGATAAAAATATTGAGTCGAAAGATGAGAAATGAGAATCCAGTGATTGAAACGATTAAGACAAGGCGATCCATCCGTCAGTATACCGTTGATGGCTGTTGTGGCTTTAGGCAACCCAGCCAAAAGACCCGGCAATGGAGAAAGAGACTCCTTGGAAAAGAAAGTTTTCTTGAGAAGGGAGTTAGGGGCGCATAGAAAGATGATTCCTACTAGAGAAGAATGCTTAAGGCTGATGGGTCAATACGGGATGCTAGAGAATATTATTCACCACAGCCTCGAAGTGGCAAAAGTAGCTCTTTTTCTATCCGTGGAATTGAATAAAAAAGGCCAAAGGATTGATCTCGGTTTAGTAGAAGCAGCTTCTTTACTCCATGACCTAACCAAAACAGAGTGCCTTAAGACAAAGGAAGACCATGCCCAGACAGGCTTTCAGTTATTAATGGGAATGGGGTATGAAAAGGTAGGGGAGGTTGTGGCGCAACATATTTGGTTAGGGAAGGCAGGAGACCCTTCGTCCGTTTCCGAAGAGGAAATAGTGAATTATGCGGATAAACGAGTAATGCATGATCGGATCGTTTCATTGGCTGAGAGGTTTAGCGATCTCAAAGAAAGATATGGTAAGCACCAGAGGGCCATGGATTATTTAGAGCGATTGCAGGAGGAAATTTACGGAATTGAGAATAAAATCTTTTTTATTTTACAGATCGACCCCAATGACCTCCTGCATCTTTAATAGATTCCCAAAGGAGAAAAGAATAACTTTCGATTAGGAAGGAGGGCAGGAGTCTACCAGTCGGTGGGGGACCTTTCCAAAATAGAACTCAGGAACCAGGTTGAAAGGACCCTTCAGCAGATCGAATCGGAAAGGCCAGGAGGCGTTGAGAAGGCCCTCTCCGATTTAATGGAATCATTTATTTGAGGTCTCTGAAACCAGAGACCTCTGATTACACAGATTTGAAAAAGATTACAAAGATTTTCGAAAGATTTTTTATCTGCGTCATCGTTATTTAATCTTTTAATCAGAGAGCTCTGCATTCTTAAATTTTAAAGCTCTCAAATAAAAGACTTGACTTTTAAAATATCGATGGGCTATGATGGGCATCGTTTTAAATAAGCCGATACCATTTCAACCCAGAATATATTTCCCCAAAAAAGGAGGTGATTTAAATGACAAAGGCGGAGTTGATCGCCAGCATAGGAAAGGAGGCCAAAATACCGAAAGCGTCAGCTGGAAAAGCCCTTAATGCGTTTAGCAATACGGTGATGAAGGCATTAAAGAAGGGAGATAAGTTGACCCTAACTGGATTTGGAACTTTTTCTGTGGCGAAGAGAAGGGCAAGAATAGGAAGAAATCCCCAAACCGGAAAAGAGATTAAGATTGCTGCCACCAGAGTGGCAAAATTCAAAGCAGGTAATCTGCTAAAGAGTGCGGTAAAGTAATCCTTAATAAACTAAATCCTGTTTTATAAGTTTGGATATAGAGGGGAGGAAGGTAAAATCCTCCCCTCTTTTGTTATCTGAAGGGGCCAAGAAATTGCTATTTGAGAGATGGCATATAAACAGGTTATGAACATCGAAGGTTTGAAAGTTATTTCTTAGACCACAAGATGTTGTGTTTTTACAGTCAGAAACCACAAAAATGTAACCCTTTGAAATCTCAATGTTTTATTTTCACCGTTTCTTTTTTAAATTTAATTATATAAGGGAATTAAAAAGGTATGTAATGTTAAAACATTTTTTTTCCACAGGATTTACACATTAGGAGAAGCTATTCTTCCAAGCTTTGATTTCTCTACATCCGGGGATAGCACCGCCCTCTTTCCCTTGACCTTAAATCAATTGCCCCACTCATCATGTGGAGACAATGACGGAATCGACAAAAGAATGAGCCCACTATGGCAATGATAGGAAAGTTCAATTGTGGAGAAGAATATATTGTTCCAGCGCAATATATCTGGGCTTCCTTGAAATGATCTATCCCTTGATTTATCTCAAAGGCTTGTCTTTCTTAGGCGGGATTGCCTATTGTTTTTAGCTTCAAGTATAATGTGGTGGAATATTGGGGAAGAGAAAGGAATGGAATTGAAAGATGAGGGGCTTTTTGTTATCTTTTAGGCGATAATGGAAAGGATTCATTGGAGGTTAGACGAATGAAACATGTCATTCTTGGGACTGCCGGGCATATCGACCATGGAAAAACTTCCCTCGTGAAAGCCCTCACAGGTGTGGATACAGATAGATTGAAAGAAGAAAAGGAAAGGGGAATCACCATTGAATTGGGGTTTACTTTCTTAGGTCTACCCAGCGGGGTGCAATTGGGGATTATTGATGTGCCAGGGCATGAAAAGTTTGTTAAGCATATGGTGGCGGGTGTTTGGGGGATCGACCTCGTTGCTTTAGTCATCGCTGCGGATGAAGGGGTCATGCCACAGACGAGAGAGCATTTAGATATTTGTAGACTTTTGAAAGTAAAAAAAGGATTAATCGTTCTAACCAAAATTGATCTGGTTGATCGTGAATTATTAGAGTTAGTTAAAGAGGAGGTATCTGAAATTGTCCAAGATACATTTTTAAAAGAGGCTCCGATCCTAGCCGTTTCCTCCATGACAGGGGAGGGAATCCCCCAGCTTCTTTCCACACTTGATCTTCTTTCACAAGAAATTGAGGAAAGGTCATCCAATGGTCTATTCCGTTTGCCAATTGACCGTGTCTTTGTCATGAAAGGTTTTGGGACCGTGGTGACAGGGACCATGATTTCCGGAAGCCTTTCTTTAGGGGAGACGGTTCAAGTCCTTCCTTCTGGTTTAGAAGGGAAAGTCAGGAACCTCCAAGTCTATAGTCAAAGTGTCGAAAAGGCCGTCGCAGGGGAAAGGGCGGCTGTTAACCTTCAGGGGATAGAAACTTCAGCAATCGAGAGAGGGGACGTTCTCATCAGACCGAATACCCTTAAGCCTACTCAACTCATCGATGCTTATCTTGAATATTTACAGGATGCTCCACGATCCTTAAAACATCGCACCGAACAGAGATTCCATATTGGTACCACTCTCACTAATGCATCCCTCTTCCTCCTTGATCGGGAAGAGTTGGCTCCAGGAGAAGGTGGGTTTGTCCAATTGAGATTGGAACGGCCGGTGGTGGCTTTACCTCAAGACCGCTTTGTCATCCGCGGTTCTTCAGCCATTCAAACCATAGGAGGAGGGGTTATTCTGGACAGTCATCCGGACAAACATAGAAGGTATTCTTCGTCGGTGATAGCTGACCTGAGTCTCCTCAAAGATGGGACGACTGAACAAGCCCTCCGGCAGCATATTCACCATTCAGGGACGGGAGGCATCACCTTGGAAGACCTATTGAACCGCGTTGAGATGCCACCCAGTGAGATCCAGTCGATCATCAGAAAGATGGCAGGGGAAGGGGATTTGCTGCTCATTGATCCTGAAAAATTAAAAGTAATTGAAAAAGGACAATATCAAGGATTGAAGGAGAGGGTGTTGGCCCAATTGGGGGAATTCCATCAGCGCTTTCCAATGAAATCTGGATTGTCCAAAGAGGAGTTGAGGACAAAACTCCCTCCGGAGGTGGATGTTAAGCTTTTTCAAATTCTCATTAATGAGCTCATCCAATCGAAAAAGGTTGTATTGGAAAGAGATAAGTTGAGGCTTCCCAGTCATCAAATCTCATCTGTCGATGAGAAGGGTTTGGTCAAGCGGGTGGAGGCAGCTGTCCTGAAGGGGGGACTCAAGCCGCCATCTCCGAAAGAATTGTCAGAGGAATGGTCTGAAAGAGAAGAAGAGGTTCGAGCCATTTTTGAACATCTTGTCCATGAGGGAGTACTGATCAAGATTAAAAGTGAGATCTATTTTCATCGAATTCACTTCGAAAATCTGAAAGAGGAATTGGTCAACTACTTAAAGAGCCATCAAGAGATCACCACCCCTCAGTTTAAGGAGATGACCAAGGCTTCAAGAAAATATGCTATCCCATTAATTGAGTACTTTGATCAGATTAAATTGACGCTTCGATTGGGGGAGAAGAGAGTGCTGAGGGGCGCTTCTCAAAGTCATGAAAAAAAGTTATTATAATATGATTATGATAATGAAAGGTGATTTGAGATGAGCAGTGCAAAAAAGATTATAAAAAAGAAGTTAAAAGAGCCTGATGAATTTATTACTTTTGCCGAAAGAGCCTATCTTTTTCTCACCCATCATTCCAAGTCTATCGCCGTAGGAGGGATCATTGTGTTCATCCTCCTCTTGGTGATTTTCTTTTTTCAAAGGTGGGAGAAGAAAAATGAGGAAAATGCTTATCAAATGTTTAATTTGGCAGGGGAAGCTAATCAGATCATTAGCGCTCCGTACCGAGAGGAATCGCTTCAAGAATATAAAAATGTCTTAGAAAAATTTAATGAGGTCATCACAAAATTCCCGAGAACAAGGTCTGGGAAACTCTCTATTTTGTTCAAGGGGAATATCCATCTTCGTTTGGGTGAATTTGAAGAAGCCATTAAAGCCTATGAGAGCTTTCTTAAAAAAGGAGGGAAAGAGAAACTTTACCGTTCATTCGCCTTCGAAGGTCTTGGTTATTCTTACGAAGGGAAAAAAGATTATGAAAAGGCAATCAATGCCTTTCAAAAAGTCGTCGATATGGGTGAGGGTTTCCAGTTAGCAAATACCTACTTAGGGTTGGGTCAGTGCTATGAAAAATCAGGGAAAAGTAAGGAGGCAGTCGAAAATTATAAGAATTTCTTAAAAGTATCTCAAAAATCTCAGATGACCAATATCGTATTGAGAAAAGTCTCTAATATCGAGAAATAAATGGAGAATAAGTTAAATATTTCACTTGACAAAAATTCCTATCAATATATATTTGTGATAATAATTACAAGTTCAATTTTGGATTAAGGGGTGATTTATGAAGAAAATAATGAGCGGAAATGAAGCCATTGCAAGGGGAGCTTTTGAGGCTGGCGTAAAAGTGGCGGCTGCCTATCCTGGCACGCCTAGTACAGAAATCTTAGAAACCATCGCAAAGGAATATAAGGAGATTTATGCTGAATGGTCTCCTAATGAAAAGGTGGCATTGGAAGTTACCTATGGGGCTTCTATGGCAGGCGCAAGGGCAATGGCATGCATGAAACATGTGGGGGTAAATGTGGCGGCCGATCCCTTTATGACCCTTTCCTATGTGGGGGTGAATGGTGGTTTGGTCCTCGTCACCTGCGATGATCCGGAACTTTATAGTTCCCAGAACGAACAGGATAATCGGCATTATGCCAGATTCGCCAAAGTTCCCATGTTTGAGCCGAGTGAAAGCCAGGAAGCAAAGGATTTTATAAAACTGGGTTATGAAGTAAGTGAAAAATTTGATACCCCTGTGATGGTAAGGAGTGTGACCCGAATCTCTCATGCGAAAGGCATTGTAGAGCTGCAGGATCCTATGACTCCTCCAGTGCCTATTGAGATCAAAAAGGATACAGCTAAATATACCATGTTGCCTTCCTTTGCGCGGGTTCGACACGCCTTCATCGAAGAGCGTTTTCTCAGATTAAAGGAATTTGCTGAGCAATTTCCTGGGAATCGAATGGAGATTAATGATCCTACAGTTGGGATCATTTCAGCAGGGATTTCTTATCAATATGCGAAGGAGGTGTTTCCAAATTATTCTTACCTGAAACTGGGTATGGTATGGCCTCTGCCAAAAAATTTGATCGGAGAGTTCTTTAAGAAAGTGAAAAAGGTTTATATTATCGAAGAACTTGATCCTTTCCTGGAAGAAAATATCAGAGCAATGGGATTCAAACCTAAAGGGGGAAAGGACCTATTCCCCATCTGTGGCGAACTGAACCCATTTCTTGTTGAGAAAGGGATATTGGGGAAGAAATTTAAACCCCCCAAGCCTTTTTTCAAAGAGCCGCTTCCTCCGAGGCCGCCCAATTTGTGTCCAGGATGCCCCCATCGGGGTGTCTTCCATGTCTTGAGGAAGCTGAAAGTCTTCACGTCTGGTGACATTGGATGCTATACTTTAGGCGCTTATCCTCCTTTGAATGTGATCAATAGCAATATCTGCATGGGATCGAGCATTGGCGGCGCTCATGGCATGGCCAAGGCATTAGGGGAAAAAGGGAGAGGGAAGATTGTTGGCGTGATTGGGGATTCTACTTTCCTTCACGCGGGAGTACATCCTTTGATGGACGTGGGTTATAATAAAAGTTATGCTACCATTATTATTTTGGATAATCGAACAACCGGAATGACAGGCCATCAAGAGCACCCCGCGACAGGATATACCATCAGAGGAGAAAAAACACATCGGATTGATTTTGTTGGATTAGGGCGAGCCCTGGGGATTGAAAACCCGAGGAAGTTGAATCCATGGAATTTGGAGGAGACGGAAAGGGTAATCAAAGAAGAACTCGACAAGGATGAGCCTTCTCTCATTATCAGTGAAGGTCCTTGTGTGCTTCTAAGGAGAGCTTTTAAGAAATATAACAAACCTCTTCAGGTGGATTCCACCAAATGTATTGGATGTAAAACCTGTGTCAATTTGGGCTGTCCTGCCATCTCTTATCAACTCGTGGAAGGAGAGATGGCCATGACCGCTGATGGGAAGAAACGTAAAGGAATCGCTTTTATTGAATCGAGCCTATGCCCTGGATGTCATCTCTGCTATCAGGTATGTAAATTCGAAGCCATCAAGAGTCAGGAAGAAAAACCCATCTTCGGGTTCGAAACGGCGTAAAGCAATGGATAAACCAAATGGAATACTGGAATGATGGAAGAATGGAAGATTGGGACACCAAATTAACCCATTATTCCATTCACCCAATATTCCATTATTCCTGATTCTATGATCAGGGGGAGACAATGGACCAAATGACCACCAATATATTGGTTGCAGGCGTTGGAGGACAAGGGGTCATCTTAGCAAGTGATATCATGTCCGAAGTTTTTATGGAAGCAGGCTATGATGTGAAAAAGAGCGAGGTTCACGGAATGGCGATGAGAGGAGGAATCGTTACTTCTCACTTTCGTTTCGGAAAAAAGGTTTATTCCCCGCTCATCAAACAGGGGGAAGTGGATATCCTTTTTGCCTTTGAGCAACTGGAAGGACTTCGATGGTTTAACTATTTGAGGCCTACCGGTAAGATCCTTATGAATGATAATAAAGTTAACCCTCCTGCTGTCAATTTAGGAGAGATGGAATATCCCAAAGACATCCCTGAGGTCATTCGATCAAAATTTAAGAGTTTTTATCTGATCAAGGGAACAGAGATTGCTCTGCAATTAGGAGATGCCCGCGCAGCCAATGTGGTGCTCCTAGGCGCCATCTCAAAATTTTTTGAGGTAAATGATGATCTCTGGCTAAAGACGATTCTGAATTACCTTCCTCCCAAAGTCCATGAACTGAACAGAAAAGCGTTTTCTACAGGGAGGGACCAAATCTCTCAATCCTAATTAAATCGTGTTAAAAATTTATGACAAAGGGCGAACTCCATATTTTATGGGATTCGCCCTTTGTTTTGAGGGTCTTTTCACTTATAATTTTATTTTATAACAAGCCCATTTTGTTCTCGGATTCTTAGGAGTCTCCTTTCACCTCAGGAGATTCAAAAGGTAACGAAAGAGAATGTCACCCGAGTGATAAAAAAATATTTGAATTTAGAGGGTTATGCGATCGCTATCATTCGATCTCCATGGGGTGAAAAAGAATGACCTCCCGACTTCGAATCCCTTACTTTTCACTTAACCATACCCTGGAATGCGGACAATTTTTTCGATTTACCAAAGTCCTCGATACCTACATCGTTCAATCCTCGGATCGAATTTTTTCCCTCTGGCAAAGAGGAGAATCCCTTTTCTATGAGGGAGTCGAAGAGCCTTTCCTGATTCAATTTTTCAGGCTGGATGAAGATTTGGATTCTATTTTGAAAGAAATCGACCAGGACCCTGTCATTCACCAGGCGATAAAAAAATATAGAGGGATGAGACTGATTCGACAAGACCCATGGGAATGTCTGATCTCTTTCTTGTGCTCTTCTGCCAAAGCGATCACCCATATACGCTCTATGATCGAAGTCCTCTGCAAATCCTCTGGGAGGAAGATCTTTTGGGGGAACTACATAAGTTATGGGTTTCCAGAACCTCATTGTATTGAAAACCCTCTTCAATTGGAACCGGTCAGGGCAGGGTTTAGAACAAATTATTTGGTTAAGGCCAGCCGCTGTATGGATCGGAGCCAGCTCCTCTCGCTAAGAAGTTTATCCTACAAAGAGGCGAGGGAACAATTGATGAGCCTTTCTGGTGTTGGGAAAAAAGTCGCCGATTGTACGCTCCTCTACTCTTTGGATTTCCTCGAAGCCTTTCCGATGGACACCTGGATTAAGAAAGGGTTACAAAAGATTTATTTCAAGAGGGAAAAGCCCGGAGAGAAAGTCATGGAGGAGTTTGCATCCAATCATTTTGGCCCGTATGCAGGTTATGCCCAGCTCTATCTTTACCATTTCTGGCGACACTTCCCCCCTTGATTTCAGTGAGCAATCCTTTCTTCTTTCATTGGGACATTTTTGCTTAGCAGTTATTGGGGGAATATCCCTTTGCTAACAAAATAGAGTTTAAGCATGTTGATTCAATTTCCAACAAGGAGTAAAATGGGGCATCAACGGGGTTCCAAAAATAGATAGAGCTCAAGGGTGGGGAGTGAAATCAGGGGGTTAGGAACGGAAACCTCCTCCTAAGCTAAAGCCATGGCCAATCCAGTTCTGGAAAAAGATTTAGCCATCCAATTTCCACATTTTACGATCTTGAAGGCTTCTGCAGGATCTGGGAAAACCTATTCCCTCACGGAGAGATTCGTCCAGTTCCTCCTGTCCGGTAAAATTCCCAAAAACCATCTAAGAAATATTCTCGCCATTACCTTTTCAAATAACGCTGCGAAAGAGATGAAAGAGCGGATCCTCTCGTGGCTAAAGGACATTTATTTCAAGAACCCCGAAAAGATCAAAGAACTCTCCGAAATAGTCTCCCTAAAAAAAGAATACCTCCCAGACCAGGCAGGGGCTGCTATTGATGAAATTCTAAAAAACTACACCGAGTTCCAGGTGAAGACGATTGACAGTTTCATGACCTCCATCTACAAGGCCTCAGCGATCAATCTCGGTTATAGCCCTGACTTTGACATTGTCATGGCTCCGGAAAACATCATGGCCTATGCCTTCAATCGATTTCTGCGAGGGGTCAGAGAAAAAACTCCAGAGGCTGAATTCCTTGAGAAACTCCTGGAGATCATCCTTGAGAGCAGGGGAGGGGAGTCTGCCTATCTCTGGGATCCCTCGAAGGATTTTCTTGAAGAAACCGTGGAACTCTACCACAAGCTCTCCGGTATCGTCAAAGAGGCAAAGATCATCGATGCAGAAAAGAAGATCGAATCCATCAAGAAAGAGATTCGAGATACGTCGGAGAGTCTGCATGGTTTAATCGAAAAATCGGGCCTCACAAAAAGCCAAGGGAGTTCATTTTACAAAATTTTGGAGATTGTAAGAAGCAATAACTTCCCTGATCTCGTTAATAAAGGCCTTATAAACGTTCCTGTCACTAAACCTAAAAAAGAAGGAGAAACCTGGTATGAAAAAATATCCGAACAGTGGGACCTCCTCGGCAATAAAATAAGGGAATATATCGAGCTCTATGCAACGACTTATTACGGTCCCTATCTGAGGACCTATGAAGCTTTTAAAGATATCCTCGAGGAAGTAAAGAAAAGGGAAGGGACCATCTTTATTCATGACATCAACAAGAAGCTTTCTGACTATCTCGATCATGAAATCGTACCGGATGTCTACTTCAGGATAGGGGAGACGATCTACCACTATCTGATCGATGAATTCCAAGATACCTCTCCCATCCAGTGGGCCAATCTCTTTCCCCTGATAGAGAACTCTCTTTCCCAGGGGGGAAGCCTCTTTGCCGTGGGTGACACCAAGCAGGCGATCTATGGTTTCAGGAATGCAGATTACGGGATCATGAAGGGGCTCGAATCAAAAAATCCCTTTTCTTCCGCCCTTCACAATGTGAAAGAGCTGGGGATCAATTACCGCAGCCTTGAGGGAGTGGTCGATTTCAGCAAGGCATTCTTCAAAAAGGTGATAGCCAATCATGACAAATACCGGGAACCCGCAAGCAGGAGTGGGCTCATTGATTATGAACAAAGGGTCAAAGAGGACCACGGAGGTTCAGGATACGTGGAAATCATTCGATGCGAAAAGAAGGATGACGAACCCGCTGAAAAAGAGAAGATCCAGGATTTAATAAAGGGTTTAGTCCAGAGAGGGTACTCCTACTCGAATATCGCCATACTGGCCTACCGAAATGAAGACGTGGTCAATATCACGACATGGCTTAACGAGGTTAACGTTCCCTTCATCTCATACAGTAGCCTTGACATCAGGACGAGGAAACTCACAGCTGAAATCGTCGCCTTGCTCACTTTCCTCGATTCTCCGCCCGATGATCTTTCTTTCGCAGGTTTTGTTCTGGGAGACATCTTCAGAAAAACTTTGGAAAGAAATGAAAAGGTCGAATTAAAAGCATTACATGAATTTCTCTTCAGAAACCGGAAGAAGGCTCCCCTTTATAAAGTTTTCCAGGAGGAATTCCCTGAGCTTTGGAAGATCTATTTTGAAGATCTTTTCAAATCGACAGGTTATTTACCCCTCTATGACCTGGTGAGCGAGATTTACTGCATTTACAGGGTTTTCGATCACTTCAAGGAAGAAGAGGCGACCCTCATCAAGATCCTGGAAGTGATAAAAAATTTTGAGGGAGAAGGCAGAAACAATCCCGGCGATTTCCTCAAATGCGCATCTGACGAAGAGGCAGGGGAGGCGGACTGGACTATTGATGTCCCTGCAGGAATCAATGCTGTTAAAGTGATGACCATTCACAAGGCAAAAGGATTGGGGTTCCCAGTAGTCATTGTTCTCATGTATGAGGAGATTCCCCGTGGTTTCAAATATATTCTTGATGAGGGGACGGATGGGGTCCATTTGCTCAAAATCAACCAGCAGATCATGAAAGCCAGCAGCTTTCTTCAAGAGAAATATGAAGAAGAAAGGCTCAAGGATCTGGTGAACAAGCTCAATACCCTTTATGTGGGTTTTACGAGGGCCGAGGATGAACTTTATATCGTTGGAGTCCGGGGCAAAAGAAATCAATTTCCCATCGACCTCCTCCAGACCATGGATTCCCAAATTGGATCAAGGAATGCTCCTTGTCTCCGGCCCCCTGAACCTGGTCAAGTCGAAAAGACCCGACCACGGGAAGATTTGAAGCTATATCATCATCCTGACCCAATAAAATTCCCTTTTGCAGTAATCGAGGAGCTCAACTTAGAGGAGAGGCTGAGAGGCGAGTTCATTCACAGGGTTCTCTATTTTATTGACGGCTTAGATGAAAACATCGAACCGGAACTCGAGCGGATCATCAAGCGGGTGAATGATGAATTGAAGACCGATTATCCAATGGAAACCATGAAGAAAAATCTTCTGGAATTCCTGAACGATGAAGAAATCAAGCCTTATTTCCAAGCCATGCCGGGTAGGGTGATCAAAAAGGAGCAGGATTTTTCAGACCCCCGGGGAAATCTCTTCAGGATGGACAGGGTGATATTCGAAGAAGATCAGGTATCCGTGATCGATTATAAAACAGGCACTGACAAAGAAGCTGAAAAAGAATATATTTCCCAGCTAAAAAATTATATCCGGATCTTAAAAGAAATATATCCCGATAAGAATGTCGAAGGGGTCATTGCTTATGTGGACCTGAAAGAGATAAGGAAGGTCAAGTGAACGTCCTTTTGATTTCGTCATCGGAGAATCTGGTTGAAAAAGTAGCGGACCATTTCATTGGCATTGAAAAGGACTATTCTTCGAGCCTCGTGATTTTTCCTGGCAAAAGGCCTTCGCACTTCCTCAGGAAAGTCCTGGCAGATAGGGAGAAGTCGAGTTTCATACCGCCTTTCCTCTTTTCTATGGATGAATTTATCGAACATGTCCATGAAGAATCACTGAGGCTCGACGGAAGAAAGCTCGAAGCCATCGATGCCATCTCGATCCTTTACAGCATTCATGCCGCCTCACCCGAACACCTGGGGAGGAAAAGCTTTCTCACTCCAGACACTTTCTTCCCTGTCGGGATGAAGCTATACAACGACCTTGAAGAGCTTTATATCGAAGAGGTACCCTCAAAAAAGGTAAAGGAGATCGACAGCATCGCCGGAGAGAACATACCTGAACCCACGGCGAAAAGGCTCCAATCTCTCTCGTATTTCTACGAAACGTTTTACAAGAGGATAGAAGAAGGCCATTTTTCTACGAGGTCCTCGAGATACCGGGCTGTCTCAGAGAATATCGACCGTTTAAATCTGGATCGTTTTAAAAAAGTGATCATCGCAGGTTTTTTTGCCCTTACGGAATCGGAGAAAAAGATTTTTAAATGCCTCATGAAAAGGGAGAACACCCTCTTCATTTTTCAGGAAGGAGAGGGAATTAAAAAGAAGCTTTCCGACCTGGGAATAACGGCAAAAAAGGAATTCACTCCAACTGAGCCTGAAATCCATTGCTATAAGAGCCCGGATACCCATGGCCAGGTCCTCGGTGTGAGCACCCTATTGAAAAACAGGATAGATAAGAAGGAACGGATTGACGAAAACACAGTCATCGTCCTTCCCTCCTCGGAAACCTTGCTTCCCCTTTTTCACCAGGCGTTGAGCCTCCTTGATCCGGACAACTATAACGTCTCTCTTGGATACCCTCTCCAAAGGACTCCTCTCTTCGGTTTTTTCAATAACCTCATGGAAGTGGTCACCACCATGGATGGGGATCGTCTTTATGTCCCCTATTACCTGGAGTTCATTCTCCACCCCTATACAAAGAACATCTATTTCCAAGGAAGGGCAGATATTACCAGGATTCTTTTCCATACCATTGAGGAGACCCTCACAGAGAAGCGAACCAAGAAGTTTTTATCCTTATCAGAACTGGAGAGTGATGAGGCCATTATCGGTTCCATAAAAGAAAAAGTATTAAGAGTTGAGCCGGGTATCACCCTTAAAATGATGAGAGAGCACCTGGAGGCGATCCATGCCGATACCATCAGGAAGATGCTTTCTTTTAAAGATGTGGGGGACTTTGCAAGGAAACTGAGAGAGGTGGTCGAATACATCTATAAGAACAGCACGGCCCGTCTCCATCCCTTTTTCTATCCCTACTCGGAGTCCTTCATCACCCACCTGGACATCCTTTCGAAGTCCCTGATGAATGAGATCCATTTTCAAGAGGTCGGAAGCTATTTCACTCTTTTTAAAAAATATATTGTGACTTCTTACACTCCTTTTGCAGGAACGCCTCTGAGAGGGGTTCAGGTCCTTGGATTCCTGGAAACGAGGAATCTAAAATTTGAGAATGTCCTCTTCCTCGATGCGAACGAGGGCATCATCCCTAATACAACGAGAGAGGATTCCTTTCTACCCTTTAAGGCGAGGCAGATGTTGGGACTTCCCACTTATCTGGACAGGGAAGAGATCATGTCTCATTACTTCAATACACTGATCAGCGGAGCGAAGGAGGCCCACCTCTTTTACATTGAAAATGACGAAAAGGAGAGGAGTAGATTTGTTGAAAAGCTTCTCTGGGAAAGGCAGAAGAGAGAAGGGAAGAGGGATGACAAGAGTTATGTTAAAACCATTCAGTACGCTGTAAACCTGAGAAAAAAGAACCCCCGTCCCATCAATAAGACCGTGGAGATGATAAAGTTCTTAAAGGAATATCCTTTCAGCGCCAGTTCTTTAAATACCTACCTTTATTGTCCCCTCCAGTTCTATTACGAATATGTTCTCGGACTCAGGGAAAGAGAGGTGGTTTCAGAAGAATTTGAGAAAGAGGATATCGGATCGTTTGTTCACATGGTCCTTTCCAATTACTTCAAAGGGAAAACAGGATCTGTCCTGACTGAAAAAGAGATGAATCTTAAGGAATTCGAAAAAGTCATCCATAAGCATTTTGAGGAGCAATACGGTAAAGACCCTACGGGTGAGATCTATCTACTTAGGAACCAGGTGGAGAGGCATTTGAAAGATTTTATAAAGAATTACCAGGTGCCGAAGATCAAGGAGTTTCAAACAAAAATCCTGGGTCTTGAGCAGAGGATCGATGTGAAGAAGGATTCCTTCAAACTCGGGGCAAGGCTCGACAGGGTCGAGAAGAGGGGAGATCGGACAGTTATTATCGATTATAAGACTTCAGCTAATAAAAATTACCTCACCATCCATTTCAATAAGCTCGATCTAAAAAACAGGGATTCCTGGAGCGAAGCGATAGGCAGCCTTCAACTTCCATTTTATCTTGTCACTTATTCTACCTTAACGGGAGAAAAACCGGAAAACATCGATTGCATGTTTTTACTCCTCGGAAGGGCAAGGATTGACTCCGACATTGAAGTTCCGCTTTTTAAAAACGAAACCGAGTTCAAAGAGAATTTTGGGAATCTGACTCAGGTCATCTTCAGTCTCCTAAGAGAAATCGTGAATCCAGATCAGCCATTTATGCCAACGATCGACCCGAAGAACAATTGTGGCAGGTGCGCTTATGGATATATATGCACCAATTAAAATAACCTCTTTAAGGAACCAAAGCCTATTCTAAAAAGGAATGAGCGAATCCCCAAAAGCAACGAATCGCCTTGGAAGGGAATAAAGAGACGGGGAAGCAATTAGGGCTTAACAAAAGAATACACCCCATATAAGGTGTAAGGCATAAATACACCCTATTTGGGGTGTGGAGCCCTACGGCTAAAGCCGTGGCACCTCCAACGCTTACTGCGGGCGGAACCCGCCGAAGCTAACCTACCTTCGCTAAAGCGACGGAGGGTAACCCGCCTTATGCACATCCATCCACAGGTAAACCCGTTGCTTTCTGCGAAGGCGGGTAAATGGAGACTATCCAATGGAAAGAATCGTAGCCGTTGTGACATGCGACATAGTCCAATCGCAGAGATACTCCACAGAGCAAAGAAGAAAAATCGACGCAATCCTGAAGAAAGAATTCACGGAGGTTTAAATTCAGAGAAGAAACCGGGGATTGAGAGAGCAGGGTGGTATATTGGAATATTAGAAAGGAGTTTGGTCTTGACGGCCGTGCTCTTTGGCAAGATGGAATTTATCGGATATATCTTTGCAGCTAAATCGATTGCTCGCTATCCTGAAATGAAAGAAGGAAGTCATTTCGCAGAATATTATTTGATAGGAACTCTGACAAGTATCTCTATAGCTTTTTTCGGAGGTCTTCTATTGAAGTATCTGCTAGGATGGTAATGGGCTTTTGTTATTTATGGTTTTGCCTTAAGCGCAGCCCTCCTCAAAATGATCTTTACGCCATGCGCTATGCACTATGCTTTACGGAAATGGCGGAAGATAGGTTGGAAAAATGTATGTAAAATTTGGCTGGAAGAAAGGACTCCGGAACAATTAAAAGGTGAGAGTGAGTGAATTTTAAAAAGCTGGAGAAAGAGGATGGATATTGTTGTATCTAAATACAGTGTCCCTATCAGATTGACAGAAGAAAGATGGTTTCATATTATTGAAAACCATGATGATTTAGCAGGCCATTATGATAATGTGCTTCAAACAATCGAAGATCCTGATACCATCATCGAAGGTTATAAGAAGGCATTAATCGCGTTGAGAAGGGGTCTCTAAAAGGAAGTTCCTTGCAGTCGTTTATAAAGAAATAGGCAAAAGGGATGGATTTGTTATCACCGCTTATTTTACAAGTAAGTTAAGTTTAGAAAAAGAGGTGGTCCTATGGCAAAAGAAATAATGAAGGAAGATGTGATGAGAGAAGTTTTTA
>PEUO01000232.1 GCA_002780715.1 Deltaproteobacteria bacterium CG03_land_8_20_14_0_80_45_14 | reverse complement strand
CCTTTATCTGCTTTACTCCAAGTCATTTTTATGTTATGGAAACATAAAAATTGCCTCGTGGTTGAATGACCCTGATTTATGGCAACATTATTACAAACAAAATGGAAATGGGTTTTGTTTCTATGTATTTTTGCAGGGGTCATTTTCTTTATCATCTACCACTACAACTCCCAAATATGGGTTCAAGTAATAAAACTTTACAATCTCTATCAGGATCACCAAGAATTTAAGAAGACAATCTCCCCCTATGGAGCTTATGCTCCTCTTGCTTATATCCTGCTCCAAATCATCCAAGTGGTGATCGCCCCCATACCTGGAGGAGCGATTGAATTCTTGGGGGGTGTCATATTTGGAGTAAAGGCAGGTTTTATTTATTCTATGATCGGTCTGATATTGGGGTCTTGGTTAGCCTTCAGCCTGGCAAGGATTTTTGAGAAGGTAGCGGTTGAGAAGTTTGTTTCAGAACAGACAAGAAAAAAATTCGATTACTTGGTTGAACATGAGGGAGTCATTCTTAGTTTTATCCTTTTTTTACTCCCGGGTTTTCCGAAGGATGCCCTTTGTTACATTTTGGGGTTGACCCCCATGCATTTGGGCATTTTTCTGATCATTTCGACCATTGGAAGAATCCCCGGGACATTGATCGCCTGTCTTCAGGGTGGAAAGGCATTCGAGCATCAGTATTACACCTTTGGGGTTCTTTTGGGGGCGTCTTTCTTGGTCATTTTGGTCTTTTATATCTATCATGATGAAATTCATCACCTTGTTAAGAAACTAAAACCGGATAAAGGTAAGGAATTGTAGGGAGCGAAGATGGCGCCTGCGTTGAAAGACGATAAGGGAGGAAAATGGTCCTCTGATCTCGTTTTAGATCTCTATTCGAATCTTTTGGCGGAAATCTGGGAGCTTGTGTCAGCATTGATCGGCGAGGCCATTTTAGCATTTCTTTTTAACTTGGCCATTAGAAAACTTGGAGAGAAGCATCCCTTTTTGAATTCTCTAAAGGTCTCTGAAGACGGCATTTCGTTGGATGGGGTAAGAGAGGATTGCCGAACCGTTGCCCCAGTAGAGATTCATCGGGGTTTTCAAAGCCTGATCAATCATCTCTCCCATCTTTTCTCAGCTTTGGCAGAAGGCGTGATCAACAAAGAACTCTTTCCAAAAGTCTTTCCGAAAGTCAAAGAGGCCGAGCGAATTATTTCCCAAAAATAGGGGAGGGGACATCCGTGAGGTTGATTTTTAAAAATCTGAACGTGCTGCGCTCTACCATCAATGCCATCAGCACAAGTATTGAGATTAAGGAGATCGTTGAATCCGCGGGGACCAATCTCCCCAATTTATTTGACTTCTCCTCATTTGGAGTATTTTGGAAAGAGGATCTCCTCCTCTTCCTTTACCAAGAAGAATCCTGTCCCCCTTCCTTTGCCCAAGAGGTGGTGAAGAACATGATCAAAGTTTTTTCAATCTTGGGAGAGGAGGCCGTTGATGCCGACCGAATTGCTCTTCAAGTAGAAAAAAGGAAGCTGAGGCCCAGACAGATGATGATGGATCCAAAAGCGACATTGAAGTCCTACCTCACTTTGCCCCTGACCGTGGAGGGGGAGATCTTAGGATGCATTTCTCTCAACAGCGATCAACCCAATGCCTTTGATGCTCAAGATCTACAATTCCTTTCTGTCATCGGATACCAGATGGCAGCGACCTTAAAACATTTTCAAAGATTTAGTTCGATTAAAAACATTGCCATTTATGATACCCTGACCGGTCTTTATAATCGGAGATATTTTGAGGAGAGGCTCGGAGTAGAAACCCAAAAATATTTTTACGGTGGCACGCCCCTTTCTTTAGTGATGGTGGATATTGACCATTTTAAGAAAGTGAATGATACCTTTGGGCATACCGAAGGGGATCAGGTTCTTTGCAAAATTTCTTCTCTATTGAAAACTTCGGTTCGGAAGAAAGATACAGTCGCTCGTTATGGCGGTGAAGAGTTCATTTTGATATTACCTGAAGCTGGTTTGGAAGAGTCTTTTGTGATTGCGGAGCGCATTCGACGGTTGGTTGAAAACACCCCCTGCGAAGTGGGGCAGGCTCAAGTTAATTTAACCCTTAGCATGGGGATCTCCAATTTTCCAAGCCATCGAGCAAAGTCGAAAGAAGAATTGGTAAAAATGGCAGACCAAGCGCTCTATGACGCCAAAAGAGGCGGACGGAATAAAGTCTGTATTTTTGCAGGAAAGTCTGCTCAATGGACTGTCCCGACTTAAGAGGAGGTTCGGGATGGAAACAAGCCATTAAAGGAAAAGAAAATCAATCTATTTAGCCAAGGAGGTTAGAAAATGAGGACGATACCCCAATCCTGGGGAGAAAGTAAAGGTGGAATATTTAATACAGCGGGGAACCCCTGTGGCGTTTACGGTCAACATCTTGGAAGGTTCAAAGTAGAGAGGAGATCATTTCAATCACAGTGAATCCTATTTTCTATCATAAAAAAAGGCACACCCAGAAGGTGTGCCTTTTTTGTAATAGAAATGTTCCAATACCTTTTTGGATTACTTTGCCTTTGGCGCAGCCTTCGGGGCAGCGACTTTGATGGCCACAGCGATCAACTTGTCCCCATCCTTTTTGTACTCGAGGGCGCCATTCATTCCCGCCTTCAGATCAGCGAAGGAGAGAGTGTCTTTGCCTTTGGTAATCTTTGTCTCATCATTGATGATAAAAGTTTTCTCCACCTTCCCTTTGGCGACAACAACGCTCTTTGCCACTGCATCCACACTCTTAACTTCACCGCTGAATTTTTCCATTTTAGCAGGCGGAGCTGGTTTGGTGGGGGCTGATGCGGTCGGAGCAGGGGTTGTTGCTGGTTTTCCTTGGGCCATGGCTCCAGAAACAAAAGCTACCAAAGTAAGCAGGACTATTAACAGAATCGTCTTTTTCATTCAATTTCACCTCCTTTCTTATTAAAGCTAAGTCCATCGATTCATAAATTCGGTAACGTATTTATTTACTCAGGACTTAGTGCTGAGTGAGCAATGATTTCAATTCGCAGCATGAAGATACGTAATCGTATTTGCGAATCGAAGCACTGAGGTTATAAGTAGCAAAAGAAATGCCAAAGAAATCTAAAAAAAAATAATTTTTAAGTATTTGAAATGATTTAACAAAATTTTATTTATGAAAATTTGGTGGGGAAGAAAATGTTATAAAATTCAACACAATTCAGAGAAGTGTTGTAAATTTCTACACTCCTTCCTTTTCGAGTATTCTATAGAGAGTTGTACGATCAATGCCCAAAATTTCGGATGCCTTCTTTTTATTTCCACGGGTCTCCTGAAGCACCTTTAAAACATATCTTTTTTCTAACTCTCTTAATGATAAGGGCTTTTCAGGAATGAGAATCTCCGGGCCCTTGATTTCTTCGAACATTGTTCTTGGAAGGTCTTCAGGAAGGATAATGGGAAGAATTGAAAAAATGACTGCTCTCTCTATTGTATGTTCCAATTCACGGACATTTCCTGGCCAGGAGTATTGGGTGAGTATTTCGAGAGCCTCTGGTGAGATGTGAGATATATTTTTGTGATTCTCTTCAGAAAATTTCTGGAGGAAATGATTCGCCAGTAGTGGGATATCTTCTTTCCTTTCCCTCAAGGGAGGGAGGGTGATTGTTACGACATTGAGTCGATCGAAGAGGTCCTCCCTGAATTTCCCACTTTTCACAAGGGGTTCCAAAGGTTGATTGGAAGCGGCGATGACCCGCACATCCACTTTCGCACTTTCCGTCCCGCCCACTCTTTTGATTTCATGCTCTTGCAGAAATCTTAAAAGTTTTGATTGCATCGAAAGGTTGAGATTTCCCACTTCATCAAGAAAGAGCGTTCCTCCGTCCGCCTCTTCAAAAAGGCCCCTTTTGGCAGAGGCGGCTCCTGTGAAAGCTCCTTTGACATGGCCAAATAACTCACTTTCTATTAACGTCTCCACCAATGAAGCGCAATCGACAGGGATGAAAGGTCGGTTATTTCTTTGGCTATTGTAATGAATAGAGCGGGCGATCAGTTCTTTTCCTGTTCCTCTCTCTCCACAGAGGAGGACCGTGGACTTTGTATCCGCCACCTTAGCGATGGTTTTATAGACTTGAAACATTTGAGGGGTTCGTCCGATGACATTTTTAAATTGGTACTTGTCGAGAAGTTCCTGTCGATAAAATTTGTTTTCTTGGATAAGCCTTCTCTGCTCCAAGGCCCTCTGGAGGGTAAATTTGATCTCATCCAGTTTAAAAGGTTTGCTGATGTAGTCGTAAGCCCCTTCACGGATGGCCTCAATGGCCGTCTCAATGGATCCAAAAGCGGTGATCATAATCACGGTGGTGTCCGGAACATTCTTTTTGAAGAACCGAAGCACTTCCATCCCGTCTTTTTCTCCCATCCGTACATCGGTGATGATGATGTCGAAAAATTTGTCCATCCCTCGAGTAATGGCTTCTTCACCGCTCAAGGCGGTGGAGACTTCATACCCCTCTTTGGAAAGCACTTCTTTTAAGAGGTCGATGGTGACCGGATCGTCATCCACGACCAAGAGATGAGCTAATGTTCTGTTCATCGGTTTTATTTCTTGCAAAAACGGGGATGAAAATGAAAAATGTGCTCCCTTTCCCCACTTCGCTTTCCACATCTATTCTCCCAGAATGTTCTTTTATGATCTTTTCACAGATCGCCAACCCCAATCCAGTTCCTTCTCCCATCTTTTTTGTGGTGAAGAAAGGGCGGAAAATCCTCTTTTTCGATTCCTCGGTGATTCCGATTCCGGTATCAGTAATGGAAATTTCCAACCATCTCCCATCCCCTGAGGAGAATAAAGGTGGAACTTGTCGGGTCTTGATTGTCAGCGCTCCTCCTTGGGGCATGGCGTCTAAAGCATTGGTGATAAGGTTAAGGAAGAGGGTTTGGAGATGGGTGGGGTCCCCCAAGATAGGAGGAAGATCCGGGGAGAGGGTGACAGAAAACCTCACATTTCGCGCGAGAAACCAGGGTTCGCTCAAATGGATCAATTCTTCCAGCACCTCATTTACATCCAGAGACCTCAACTGGGGTTTGGGCTGTCGGGTAAAAGAGAGAAGGTCTTTAACCGAATCGGCCAGCCGGTCCAGTTGCGATTCGATGATTTTAAGTCGATCTCGATCTTGAGGCTGAAGATTCCCATCCTGAAGGATGAGTTGAATATAGCCGGAGATCGAGTTCAGGGGGGTTCCGATTTGATGGGCCATGGTGGCGGTGACTTGCCCCACGGCTGCAAGTTTTTCAGATTGACTTAATTGCCTCTGGGATTCAAACAGGGCTTCATTGAGAAGCCTCAGTTCTTCATTTCTTTTTGCTAATTCCGAGGTGGCGACCTCGATTTTTCTCGTCAACTCCTCATTGAACTGGTTGACCTGTCTCAAGAGTTGAATATTTTGCTCATGGGTTTCCCGGATTGTCTTGAGCATCCGATTAAAATTTCTTCCCAATTTTCCCAGTTCGTCTCCACTTTGGATGTGGGCCTCAGCCTCCAGGTCGCCTTTTTCTGCACGGGACATGGCTTCTACTAATTTCTGGATTGGGTCTCCGACCAGTTTCCCATAGAGCATTGTGAGTGTGATTAATATGACGAGGATACTTGAGAAAGTCAGGATAACAGCCCGATCCCTCTTTTTACTTAAATAGCTATGAGCTTCATCCAAAGTGCTGACCACTCGAATTCCACCGATCACTCTTGTCCCCGAATGGAGAGGGACGATGACCTCCAACCATCTCTCCTCTCCCACATCATGGAGTGTGGAAAGATATTTATCCTTCTTTAGACGTTTGTTCTGTTCATTCGATAAGGTCAATGGAGTCAGATGGACATCCTTTGAGTTGGAAACGACCAGTTCCCACCCTTTGGTAGAAAAAAGAAACACATCAATTTCCATCAAACTGGGGCGACTTAACAACCACTCCTCCACTTCATCTCGGATGTGGGGGAGATCGTGAATCATCTTTTGATCCGGGATCGAAGCATCGATTTGCTTTGCAATATAAAGATTTCGATCTAAGTAGAGGTCGATTTGATCCTTCCTTGCGAAATGATAGTCTAAATAACTGCCGAGGAGAAGAACTCCGGTAACAATGAGGATGACGAGAAAGGTAATCTTAGTCTTCAGTCCAATTTGAGGGATCCTTTGGTGGATCAGGGATCTAACCCATCGAATAGAGGGGGGGATAATGGAAGTTGATTTGTCTGTTTCCATCTCTATCTTTCGGAGAGAGACATCTCAGCCCTGGCCCTTTTTCGCTCAATGATTTTTACCAAGATCACACCGATCTCAAATAATATATATAAAGGGCCTCCCATTAAAGCCATATTAAAAATATCTGGGGTCGGTGTGATTACAGCGGCTGCAATGGCTATCAGCAGGATAGCATACCTCCGATTTCGAGTCAAAAATGCTGCATTCACCACTCTGAGGTAACTCAATAAAGCAAGGATCAGCGGAAGTTCGAACGTCAGTCCGAACCCAAAGATGAAAAAGGTACAGAAAGAAACATATTTCCCTGCCGAGATCATTGGTTTGATATGGGCGGATTGATACCCTAATAGAAATTGAACGCCAAATGGCAAAGTGACAAAGAAACAAAAAAAAGCGCCCAGATAAAAAAGCAAGATGGAGGTGATAAGAACAGCACTTCCCGAATTCAATCCCTTTGATCGAAAGAGAGGGGAGAAGGCTCTCCAGATGTGGTAAAAGATTACAGGGATAGAAAAGAATAGGCTGGTGTAAAGGGTCAGTTTGAGGAGGGAGAAAAAAGCTTCAGGAATGGAGAAGGCGACCAAATCAATTTTGAGAGAAGTGTCTCGGAGAAAACGTAACCATTCTTTTGAAATGGGGAAGATGATGATCCCACATAGAATGATCACAATGATGATCTGAAAGAGACCTTTCCGCAACTGGGTCAACGCTTGGAAAATCTCTTCTCTCTTCATCCCCACCCCAAGCCCTTTGCCCTTACGAACCATGAAGATAATGTAACATAAAAGGGGGTCTTCCGAAAGCGTCTGGTGCAATCTATATCAGAAGGGTCGAGAGGGGGTGTAACAACAGGGTTGACAAAGATTTAAAACAGAGATAGATAAAAGAAAAAGATTATGGATGCCTGCCGCCAGCAGGAATGTTCCGAAGATGAAATTGAAAGTCGGTATCACCTATAATCTCAAAAAAGAATTTTCTCAACGAGAAAATCAGCCGATTGATTTTTTGGAGGAGTTTGATTCCGAGGAAACGATCGATGCCATTCGCAAGGTGCTGGAGAGCGAAGGGCACAAAGTGATCAAACTGGGAGGGGACGCTGGTTTAATCGATCGGTTAAGGCAGACATCGGTCGATATTGTTTTCAACATTGCAGAAGGCCTTCAAGGTCGAAACCGAGAAGCCCATATTCCAGCTCTCTTGGAATTTTTAAATATCCCTTATACCGGCTCCGATCCCCTTACCCTTTCCCTCAGCCTGGATAAGGCCATGGCGAAAAGAGTTGTGATGAGCCAAAACATTCCGACCCCACGATTTAAAAAAGTAGGGAGGATGGAGGATCTCGATGGGTCAGACCTTCATTACCCGCTTTTCGTCAAGTTATGTTACGAAGGGTCGAGCAAGGGAGTTCGGTTGGATTCAAAAATTTTGAACCCTCAATCCTTGGAAGAGAGAGCTAGAGGGCTATTAAAAACTTATGGTTCCCCCCTTCTTGTGGAGGAATTTGTCAAAGGTCCAGAGTTCACGGTGGGCATCCTCGGCAACAAAGATCCTATTGTCCTTGGTGTCATGCAGATCGAGATCAAGGGAAGACCTCCAGAAGAATCCATTTACTCTTTAGAGATTAAGAGGGAGTGGGAAGAAAAAGTCCGATACCATTGTCCTCCCTCGATTGACCAAGATCTCTTAAAAAAGATTGAGGAGGTGGCCCTCCGATCCTATCAGGCCCTAGAATGCCGAGACGTTTCGCGGGTGGACATCCGAGTCGGGGAGGATAATACCCCTTACTTTTTAGAGATCAATCCCCTTCCAGGCCTTTCTCCTGCTTATGGGGACCTCGTGATTATAGCGAGGAGCATAGGATGGGATTATGACAGGCTGGTAAAAACCATTTTCCATCATGCCCTGAAGCGGTATGGATGGATGGAGTAATCCATTCAGGATGAATCGGACAGAGCAGAACCTTTACGAGATTATCTTGAGAAATTTTAAAGAGGCAGTCGTTTTTGCCGACGCCCAAGAGCGAATTCAAATCTTCAATTTTATCGCCGAGAAGTATTTTCAGATCAGCGGAAAGAAAGTGCTGGGAAAGAGATTGGAGAGAGTCATCCCTTATAAAAATATTAAGAAGCACTTTGATTTAGTTTACGAAAAGAGAGAAAGTAATCACGATGTCGAGCTGGCGATCCATATTCCCCCAGCCCCTTCTTCAGACCAGGAGACCCTGATCCTTCATTGTAGCTTTTACCCCATTTTTGATAAGAAAGGGGCGATGTTTTTAGGTTGTTTGGCAACTTTTGCGGATATCACAGAGAAAGGCTTACTCTTAAGGGAGATCAGTAAGAGTCGTGATCTTTCCACCATCGGCATGCTGGCGAGATGGATGGCCCATGAAATTCGAAATCCATTGAGTTCTTTGAACATCAATATTGAATTATTGAGAGAGGAACTGGGAGGAGAAACCCAGCTCTCCCAGAAAGAAGAGATTCATTCCCTTATCAATTTTATCAGTTACGAAACGCTCCGATTGGAGAATAATCTGAAAGAATTTTTAGATTTCAATCGTCTCCCTCCCCTGAAATTTGAATGGATTCAATTGAATGAAGTATTGGACTCAGTGGTTCGACTTTTAAGACCGGATGCCCAAATAAAAAATGCGAGGATTGAAGCCCATTTTCAAAAAAAGTTGCCCATGCTGAAGATCGACATCAGCCAATTCAATTTGGCCATTTCGAATCTCCTCATCAACAGCATTCAAGCGGTCTCCGAGAAAGGGGAAATCCATCTCTTCACCCGGGGATCTAAGAAGAATGTCTTCATCATCATCCAAGATAATGGGGTGGGGATCTCTAAAGAGCATCTCCCCAGGATCTTCGATTTTATGTTCAGCACCAAGCCCATGGGGTCGGGATTGGGGCTCTCGATTGCTAAAAAAATTATTTCAGACCATCATGGAGAAATCTCTGTGAAAAGTGAGGTCAATAAAGGATCCGTCTTTAAAATACGAATTCCTCTCGGCCAGAAGGTGAATTGAAAAAAGATGGATAAGAAAGTCATTTTAATTGTGGAGGATGACCCCACCGTTGGGGAGAGCCTCCGACTTCTGTTGAAAAAGAAGGGGCACGAAATCCTCCTGGCCTCGAATGGGAAAGAGGCCCTCCAACTTTTTCGGCATAAGATCGTTGATCTGGTGATTACCGATGTGGTCATGCCAAAGATGGATGGGATTGAACTTTTAGAAGCCGTGAAGGGTCTGAGGCCGGAAACCGAGGTCATCGTCATCTCTGCCCAAGGGACGATTGAGAAGGCGGTTCAGGCGATGAAATTGGGCGCCTCCGATTTTATTGAAAAACCGATCAACCCCAGGGTCATCTCATTGTTAGTGGAGAGGGCGTTAGAGAAACAGACGCTGATCCTCCAAAATCGAGACTTGCGCTCCAGATTAGAAGACAAGTTCCATTTGAAAAACATTATCGGAAGGAGTGAGAAGATGGTAAAGATCTTTGAACTCATCCATCACATTGCTCCCTATGATAGTTCAGTTCTCATCATCGGCGAGAGCGGAACCGGGAAAGAACTGATTGCCAATGCCATTCATTACAATAGCCCCCGAGCCTCCATGCCTTTTATCAAAGTGAGTTGCGCCTCCTTAAGTGAAGGGATTATTGAGAGTGAACTTTTTGGCCATGAGAAGGGGGCCTTCACCGGAGCAATTGCCTCTCGAAAGGGCCGATTTGAATTGGCCCATCAAGGGACCCTCTTTTTGGATGAGGTGGAAGATATTCCCCCTTCCACCCAGATCAAACTTTTACGAGTCCTCCAGGAAGGTGAATTTGAAAGGGTAGGAGGAAATAAGACGATCAGAATGAATATTCGAATCATTGCGGCAAGCAACCGGGATCTTCAGGAAGCCGTTAAAAGGGGGGGATTTCGAGAGGATCTCTATTATCGTTTGAATGTGGTGAATATCAAGCTTCCTCCGTTGAGAGATCGGAGGGATGATATTCCCTTTCTCATCAATTTTTTTATAGAGAAATATAATCAGAAATATCATATGAAGGCAAAAGGGATCTCTCAGAAGGCGATGAACTTCTTGACCGATTACGAATGGACTGGAAATGTAAGGGAGTTGGAGAATACCATCGAGTCCATTTTAGTCATCAACAGCCCAGAGGTGATTGATATCCAGCATCTTCCGCAAGAAATCCGAGATCTTAAAGAGAGACTCGAGGTGATTCCCATCAAAATAGGAACGCCTCTTGAGGAAGTGGAGAAGGAGATGTTGATTCAGACTCTTAGAGCGACCAAAGGAAATAAAAGGAAGGCAGCGCAGTTATTAGGGATTAATGTTCGGACAATTCATCGCAAGATGGAAGAAATAGAAGATTTAAATGAAGTTTCATAAGGGTTGAATGGGGGGAAAGTTAAAAAGAGTGGCAAAAAGGCGTATTATCTAAAATTGTGGCAGGAAAGGATGGCATTTTGTCGCATAGTTATTAAAATGGTATGTCATTTTTCCCCTTTTTCTTTTTGACATTTTAGATTAGAAGAAATAAATGGAAAGAGATAACAATATAACTTATTAATATCATTATATTTATTTGAATATCTCGTTAAAAGGTCCTTTAAAAATTTGGCATGAAATTTGATGTAATCATATCTTTATGAAGGAAAAGATGAAGTGGGCCTTTATCCTTGATAAAGATGAGTTTGTAAGGCTCAGCCTGAACAAGATTTTGAAGAAGTATGGTTTTCATGTAGAAGAGATTGAGGATTTTTCTCAACTAGAGAAAAGAAAAAAGGATATCGAAGGAGGGATGATCTTAGCCGATGTAGAAATTGAAGTTTTGGAAAAAGGGTTTCCCCTCCTGAAGAAATGGAATAATCGTTTTATATTGATGACCCCTTTGGTCACTGACGAACTCACTCTTCTATTGAAAAAAATGGGCATTCATCGTATTATCAAAAAGCCTGTTGATCCAAGATTGTTAAGGAAGGTGATACGAGAGATTTCTTTTCCCGATGAGGTGAAAACTCCTTCATTTGGGAAAAAAGGGGAGGGTTCCCATTTCATTCAGAAAGGAGGTGAAGTTACATGAAGAAGTGGATTTTTCTTTTCCTCGCAATGGTTTTGGTGATTAATATTGCCTCAATGGGGATTGGGTGCAAAGCCAAGGAGGCATCGGCACCAGCAGCCAAAGAGGAGGTGAAACCTGCTGAGGCGCCGGCTCCACCTGCGCCTGCAGCAACACCAGCTCCGGCTCCAGCTCCAGAGAAACCTGCTGAAGCCCCGAAGAAGTAAAGTTTATTTCATGGCCGAAGCGTTGGCGCCCCCCTCATTGATGGAAGGGGGCGCCAACAAGAGTGAATTTTATCTAAGAGAGGAGCCTGCTATCCGAGTGCAACGCAAAAGGAAAAAAAGGTGCATATCTGCTAAGCAGGAAGGAAGGCTTTTCCTTTGTCTTGAAGGAGGAGGTATCGAATGATATCTCCTTTTTTGTTTTTTGAAAAGGCTTGTCAGACAACGAACCGGTGTCCTCTCAGCAGATATGCAGGAAGGAGAGAAGATGGAGCCTGCTTCAGACTCTAATTTATCTGTCCCCCCAAGGGGGGTGAGAAGGGCCTTGCAGCTTTATTTGTTTCCCCTTGAAATGGGAGGGGAAAAGGTTGAAGAGTCGAGAGAAACCATTCCTCAAGTTTGGAAAGGAGTTTCAGAAAAGGAATGGAATGATTGGAGATGGCAACTTCGACATCGTATTACCACTCTTGAACAACTCAAAGAGATCATCGATTTGACCCCAGAGGAGATAGAGGGGATCAAACATTCGAAAGGCAGGTTAGCTTTAGCCGTCACCCCTTATTTTACAAGCCTGATGGACCCGATCAATCCCAATTGCCCCATCCGAAGACAGGCAATCCCTCGAATCGAGGAAATCCATTTATCAAAAAATGAAATGGTGGATCCATTAGGAGAGGACACGCATTCCCCTGTGCCGGGTCTTGTCCATCGCTACCCCGATCGAGTGCTCTTGCTCGTCACGGATCAATGTGCCGTCTATTGCCGATACTGCACACGGAGACGATTGGTGGGAAGCAGCGAGCGGTCTATCACCCAAGGAAATTTTGAGGAGGTCCTCAAGTATTTGAAGAGCCATCGAAAGGTTCGAGATGTCCTTTTATCAGGAGGGGACCCGCTCCTTCTGGAAAATGAGAGATTGGAGGAGATGTTAAGCCGATTGAGGGCGATTCCCCATATTGAAATCCTCCGGATCGGGACGAGAGTTCCAGTAACCCTTCCCCAGAGAATTACCAGTGGGTTAGTGAGGATGTTGAAGAAGTATCATCCCCTCATGATCTCTATCCATTTTACCCATCCGAAAGAGATCACCGATCAGGTGAGGAGAGCTTGTAGCGAACTGGCAGATGGGGGGATTCCTTTGGGGAGCCAGACGGTCCTTCTCAAAGGCATCAACGATAAACCCTATATTATGAAGAAGCTGGTTCAGGAACTCCTCAAGATTCGGGTCCGCCCGTATTATATCTACCAGTGCGATCTGGCCATGGGAACGGATCACTTCCGAACCTCTGTTGCCACAGGGATTCAGATCATAGAAAAATTGCGTGGTCACACCACGGGTTATGCCGTTCCTACTTATGTCATCGATGCGCCAGGGGGCGGAGGAAAGATCCCGTTGCAACCTGATTATCTGGTCTCAAAGGGTAGGGGGAAGATCGTCTTGAGAAATTATGAGGGGAAGGTTTTTGAGTATCCAGAGCCGAATATTATCGAATTCAAAAAAACCAGGTCCATGGGGGAGGAAAAGGCTGTTTCGAAGAAGGTGATCGCTTAAATAAGTGTGAAAAGGGGAGGAGAGGATCCGTGCTAAAAGTAGTGATACTATACAATCTTTTTGAACGGCTCCAGAAAGGGGAAGAAAAGGATATCCTGGCAGAGAGTGCTATCATCGAAGAGATTGAGGCTGTAGAAAATGCAGTCCAATCTCTCGGTTATCAATGCATTGTGATGGCTGTTCGTGAAGAAATTTTCCCAGTCATCCACTGGTTAAAGGAATACCAGCCCGATGTTGTCTTTAACTTATGTGAGAGTGTTTATGGAAATAGCTGCTGGGAGATGAATGTTCCCGCCTTGTTGGATCTTTTTCGGATTCCTTATACCGGATCCTCTCCTCTTACACTGGGTTTGTGCCAAGATAAAGGGAAAGTAAAGGACATCCTACAGTCTCAAGGCATCCTAACCCCTCGGTATAAAATCTTCGAACGGGCGGCAGGCCCTGTGAAAGGGAATATCTTTCCGATCATCGTCAAACCCCTTCATGAGGATGGAAGTCTGGGGATTTCGAGAGGAAGTGTGGTTTTTGACGATGAGTCCTTGAGCAAGCAGATTCAATATGTGATCGAACAATATCAACAACCCGCCTTAGTGGAGGAATTCATCGATGGCAGAGAGTTGAATGTGGGTTTGATGGAGACCAATGGGAAGACGGGAGTTCTTCCTATCTCAGAAATCGACTACACTGAGTTCCCGGAAGAGGTTCCCAAAATATGCGGATACGAAGCTAAATGGGTGACAGAGAGCCCCGAATATCAAAAATCAAAACCGATCTGCCCTGCCCCCTTAGAATGGGTGATGAAAAAAAGGGTGGAGCATATTGCGATCAAGGTTTTTAAATTATTCGGATGTCGGGATTATGCCAGAGTGGATATCCGCATCGACCGGGATGGGAAAATCTATGTGTTAGAAGTGAATCCCAACCCAGATATCTCTCCTCAATCCGGCATGACCAGAGCCCTCAAAGTTGAAGGGAAAACCTATACGGAGTTCGTGAGAAGTTTGCTCGAGAGAGCGCTTCAAAGAAAAGATGGGGAGATAAGGGGATAGGGAGATACGGGGATTTACCAAAGCAGAAATAAAGAACATCGCTCACAGGGCGGGGTTTTAAAACCTGAATTCTTTAAAATAAAAACCGAGATCCCGAATCGAGTTCGGGATGACAGAACATAAGAGGAAACCTTGTTGTCATGCTGAACTTGTTTCAGCATCTGGTCTATTAAGCAAATTTTCCTAACAGTTCATGGGTCATCGTTATCACCCAATCTCCCCATCACCTCGTCCGCTGTTAGAAAAATGGTTACCCTTCCTAGGATCATATTGAAGAAAGGCAGAGAGAAGCCGGTGTTGCGGGGACACCCTTGGGTTTTCTCCGGAGCGGTCGCCAAAGTAGAGGGAGAAGTCTCTCCTGGAGATATTGGAGAGGTTTACTCCAAGGAGGGCCAATTTTTAGGCCTTGGGCATCTCAATCCCCGCTCCCAGATCATCTTACGCCTCCTGACGCAAAAAAAGGAAGAATTAGGAGAAAATTTTTTTAGAGAGAGAATTTCAAGAGCGGTTGGTTTAAGAGAGGATTGGTTTAGAGGGAAGACCAATGCTTATCGGGTCATCAATGGAGAAGGAGACTATCTCCCAGGGCTCATTGTGGATCGTTATAGAGAGACCCTTGTTCTCCAATGTTTGACAGCAGGGATGGAACGATTGAAAGGGATTTTAACCAATTTATTAGTAAAAGAATTCCATCCCCAAAGTATCTTTGAGAGGAGTGATGTAGCGACGAGGAGTGAGGAGGGATTGGTGGAGAGCAGAGGCCTTCTCTATGGGAAGGATGTTCCAGAATTTATTGAGATTGAAGAATATGGTTGCCGTTTTAGAGTCAATGTGAAAAAAGGCCAAAAGACTGGTTTTTACTTAGACCAGAGAGAAAGCCGTTTCTTTTTAAAAGGACTCTCAAAAGGAAAGAAAATTTTAGACTGTTTCTGTTATACAGGGACTTTTTCTATTCATGCGGGATCAGGAGGCGCAAAAGAGGTTACACTCATCGATTCCTCTGAAGAAGCATTGGCGATAGCCAAGGAGCATTTTGCTTTAAACCAATTGGAGAAAATCCCTCATCAATTCATTCGAGGGGATGTTTTTGAGATCATGAGAGGCCTTGAACCCGGGTATGATATCCTTATTCTCGATCCTCCTCCTTTTGCTAAAAAGAAGGGGCATCTTCCGAGCGCTTCGAGAGGATATAAAGATCTTAATCTCTGGGCCTTTCGTTTGTTGAATAGGCAAGGTCTCCTCTTCACCTTCTCCTGCTCTCACCATATGAGTTGGGATCTATTTCAGAAAATTGTTTTTTCTGCAGCATTGGATTCAGGGAGAAGCGTTCAACTCGTAGGTCGAATGGGACACCCCTGGGATCATCCCATCAATTTAAGCCATCCTGAAGGAGAATATCTAAGGGGGCTGATCTGTAGGGTACTGTAAGTCCAAAAATGAATTTTGAAGGTGCGACCCCAAAGGTTTCCATCCTGAGCAGCGATTCCGTGATCGAGGAGGCAGGGGAGAGTCAAATTGGAGGAAAATGGCAACAAATAATAAGGATCGATGGATAGGAAACGAAGACGAAAGGTCAGATGTTTGTTCTGCGGTTACGCTATGCGCTTTGCGCTCTGCGTACTTTTGGTAGTTACCCCTTGCGCCTGACGCCTTACGCCGAACGGCTTTTCGTATTGGGGCTGGCAGATTTTGTCTTAGGGTTTTTGGTGGGGAAACAGTTTATCTTGATGAGAGATTTGCTCTTAATTGGCGGGTTATTCCGATTAAGCCTTTTTCCTCCTTTCCCCTGCATGGAGCTCGGTATTATCCCGGTGGTCATTCAGATCTTTCCTAATCTCGGAGACATCGGTCTTCAGGGTTGCTACATCGGTCTTTAGGATTGCTACATCTGTCTTTAGTACGGACACATCAACCTGAACTCCTAATATCGTCTTCTTAAATTCCTCATGCTCCCTTTGGTTCTCCTCTTTGTGACGTTCCAAGGTCTCCCTAACCATATTAATACCCTCTATTACCGTATCGAACTTTTCCTTCACATCTTCCAAGACAATCTTCAATTCATCCGAAGCCATTTTTCACCCCTTTTTTTAGTCCCTCCAAACTAACATTACTCTGCGTCAGAAGTCAACCAAAATCTCCTGCATGTTTTTCTTATTTTAAGTCTAACGGATCGCTCAGACGGATTGCCACTCCTGAGCGCTTTGTTACGCCTCGACTATCGCTGGCTCACATTCCTTATATAAAGACCTTCACAGCCCACCCTCTGGGTGATGAAGCACGCTCCCCTCGTCATCGATACTCGAAATGTGACAAAGAATATGAAACAGTGGAAGAAGAAAATTGTGAAGGCCTAATCCATAAAAATCCGAAATCCGAATTTAAAACGGCCAACTTTTTTATGGATGACACCAGAGACATTCTCATTTTCACTCTATATGCAATTCAATAAATCGTTGATCAATTCATTGTTATTTACCCCGTTAGAAATAATGCCCCGCTGCTCCCTCCGGGCCAGAGGCCCTCTGGGCCGGCGGCTGCAGCGGGGTTAGATTTTAGAATAATTCCGGGTTCCGCCCCGTAGGGGGCTCCACCCCGGAGGGCGGGGGGTAATGCCCCGCTGGAATTTCTAACGGGGTTTACATAGGGGATAAATAATCGATACCTTGCCCGGGTGATGCCCACATAGACCAGATTTTTTGTTTGATCCAAAGCCGTTATTTTGGGACCGATAAAATCCAATCCAACCAGAAACACACAAGAATAATCAAGTCCCTTCACGCTGTGGATGGTCGAAATCGTCACGCTGTTTGTCGTTACATCGTAAGATCTCTTTGACCGATAATCCTCCGAGGCCCATTTATAAAGAACTCCCCTCGCCTCCAGGGCCTTTTCAAACATCTGGGGAAGATGCGTATCCGGCATATTCCAGGGTGTCTTCACGGCATAAATGATTGCTATTTCGGAAAAAGGGCATTCTTTCGAATCAACCAGCTTTTTAATATTGTCTGAAACGTAAGTAATCATCTCCTCAATACTTTTAAATTGCTTCATTTCAGGTTTGGGTCCATTAAATCCATAGATATCAGGGAATAATCTTTGCTGCTCTTCTTTTGGTTCAACATCTTTTTTCCCAATAAACTTTGCAGAAAATTCAGCAATTTCGTTGGTATTTCTGTAAACATGGGATATTCTGTGGACACGTCCCTGGACTTGAATACCCAAGTCCTTCCAGGTTTGGGAGTGTTCATAGAGGGTCTGATGATCGTCTAAGGCAATGGTGAGGTTATTTGTTTTAGGGTTTAAGATGGAGGTAATAACCCTGTACATGTCGTCTGAAAAATCCTGCCCCTCATCTACCAGGATGGCGTCGTATTTGGGTTCTTTCCCCTTCAATTTAGATAATGTCTCTTGAACAACAAGGCTATAATACTCCGAGTCCTCGCTCTCGTACGAAACTTCTTCCCCCATTATCTTCGAGCAGAGCTGATAGAAATGGTAAACCTCGACACCCCCTTCGCCCAAGGCGATTCCCTTATCCGAAAGCAGCCTCCTGATGTAATTGACGAGTGTGATATTGAAACAGACAAAGAGGATGCTCTTGATGGCATGGTTATACTTCTTGAGCAGGGCGGCTTTGTGGATAAGGATGAGTGTTTTGCCGCTCCCTGATGGACCCACAATGATCCGGTGTCCTCCGTCGTACTTTCGGGCGATGGCCTCCTGGTGGTTATCCAGGACCTTCAGCCGTTCGATCCCTTCCCCCCATATTCCCCCTATTTTCCGATTTCTCAGATTTTTGACAACAATCCTATTATATGGTAAATTGTTGCCAAGAATAGTTTCTTAAAAAGGAGGTGAATATCATGAAACAAGTGGCTATTAAGAGCACTGTTGATATGCTGCAGAAAATAGAGACGATAGAGAAAGAGGTCATGGATTTAAAAGTGTCTGTGCTCAAAAAACTTGCTCCCACAAATAAAAAGGTGATCTCGCTAAAAGGTATCCTCAAAAATGTGGATATTACAGAAGAAGATATCACTTCTGCAAAGAAATCTCTATATAGTAAAATAGGATTATAGGGAATTCATGAACTTTGTGACCGATGCACATGCCCTTCTTTGGTGGTTCATAGACAGCCCTAAAATAAGTCCTAAGGCATCAGAGATTTTTCAAAAATGTGAGAAAGGAGAAAATATCATCTTTATCCCTTCAATTGTTATTGCGGAGGGTCTTAGTATCTTTGAAAAGAAGCGAGTCTCGTTTGACTTCAAAAAAACTCTTCAGAAAAATATATGAAAGTGAAAATTTTGTGCTCATACCCCTTGATTACTCAATTCTTCAGAAAATGGTGGACTTAAAAGATATCCCTGAACTTCATGACAAGATAATCGTTTCCACAGCAAGATATCTTAACTCTCCTATTGTCACAAAAGACAGAGCCCTGCAAAATGTTCCGTACATCAAAACGCTTTGGTAAAAATTGTTCTTCAAAATGGCAAATGAAGATGTATAACCGTGGCTAATAGCTACCTGGGTAGGCTTCTCACCTACAAGACTACGCGACCTTGCCAGGCCGCAACTTATGGATGACCCTTTTGTCCTCCCTTCTTTTCTGGATTCCGTCTTTCCTTTGATCTGGATGAGAAAGTGATGGGGGTTGGCTTCCTCGATCTGGTTAAGAATCCAATCTTTCATCTCAAAGATAATGAGGCCCACCTCATCGGAATACAATAAAAAATCTGGTTCCTTACCATTGACTTCCGGAAGATACCAGCAGAGGTAGTGAGCATCCGGCTTTGCCACCCCTTCGAGGAACTTGTAGAAGGTCTTTTCCCCCTCTGTCTCAAACTCCCCGATATCACTGGGCATCATCGTAGCCATCGCTACCCATTTAATACATCAAGCTATGCATAAACCTGAATCAGAGGGAAATGTCAAAAATCAAACCTGCCCTCGAGTCCCTTTTTATTATTAATGACACCTGTCAATAGTGTAGACGCGACACCTATGCTCTACATTAACTCTCCTCACCTTTCAATTGTTCCGGAACATGCCAAATGCGGATTGCCGAATGCGGAATGCGGAATTGTCAACCCAGTTAAAACTCATTCTATTCGACCTAATCCCGCTGCCTACCGCATAGCGTAAATACTCAAACCTTCTTTCTGGGCTGATTTTAAATCTTCAAGAGATGCAATTGCTGGTATGGTTACCTCAACATATCGCAGAGCGCATAGCGCCCTCCTACGGCAAGGAGTTCAGCCTCCGGCGGGCAGGCCTAGAGCATAGCGTAACTTTCATCGTAAGGCGTGAGGCGCGAGTCGCAAGGGGCGAAAACAAAAAGCCCATTCTTTTTGAGAATAGGTTCAAGTTCAATCCCAAAATGTTTATCAAAATTTCATCACCCCCGAAAGTTGACCTATTTATACCAAAAATTTAATTTTATAGCAATTTCAGGATGGTCCCAAGGAAGAAAGCAGAAAGCAGAAGGCAGTAGGCAGTAAGCAGTGGGCAGAAGGCGGTAAATGGAAAACACCGGGAGGAAAACAATAGACAAAAAAAGGATAGTCATCAGGTATTCCTTCTTAAGTGAAAAGGCTGCCATCCTGAAAGAAGTGTTGGGTCAATTTCACACAATTGTAAGTCCTTGACCAATCTACAATATTTGGTTAATATTAGCTCCATATTTATGAATCGTGTTGGTAATCATAACCCATGGGAGAAGATATCATTCACCAAAGAATCGAACTGATCACCAGCAAAAAAACGAATCCCGATGAACGAATCGCGAATGATGGTTGACCTTTTAGGAAGCCTGAAAAGGACAGATTATTGTGGGATGTTGGTAAAGAAGATGAGACCCATGCCTCAACCTTTTGAATAAATAACCAAGTGTTTGTGAAAAACCTTACAGTTCCTTATATTAGCTCTTATGGCGTTACCTCTATTTTTATAATAAGCATTGCAGAACACAAGTTTCCCTAAGGTTGCATGTCAAATCCCGGAAAGAGGTCAAGGCTAAATGATCCAAATAGTTAATGCAAAATATGCTCACGTACCGGAAATTGTGGAGATATGGAAAGAATTTATAGATTTTCATATGGAGAGAGATGCATTCTTTACCCGAAGCGAGGATGGACATCTTAATTTTGAAAAACACGTAAGGAAATTAATCGAGTCAGAGAATTCACGAGTTTTAGTAGCTCTCGACGGGGGGAAAGTTGTTGCCTATTCCATAGCACATTTAGCCCATCATCCTCCCGTTTTTAAGAATGTGAATTATGGTTTTATATCGGATATTGCTGTTAGACAAGAATACCGGAGAAAGGGGATCGGAGGGGATATTTTGCATAAAATTAAAAACTGGTTTTCAAAACAAGGTATCACCCGAATTGAGTTACGCGTGTCTTCTAAGAATGAAGTAGCTCAATCATTCTGGATAAGACAGTTATTTAAAGAGTACGTCTATGTTATGTATTCAGAAATATAATAGCTGCTTCTATATGCAGTGTGCCTAGTCAGTGGTCTACGTCTTTACGAAATCTAGCCTGGAATAAGGAGTTCATTATGAAGTCTTACTATATCAAAGATATTTTTGACAAAATGGAAGTGGGTCAGATAGTTGAAATATTAGGATGGGTTGCATCAAAGCGTAATATGGGAAAGATAGTTTTCCTCGATTTGGCAGATTCTACTGGGAAAATCCAGGCTACCGTGAGTAAGGGCATAGATTCCAATATATTTCTTAAGGCAAGAGAGTTAGCACCTGAATCCTCTGTGAGAGTAGAAGGAGTAGTTAAGAAGTTACGGAAATCTAAAGAAATAGAGGTTAAAGTCATTGAGCTCATTTGCGATGCCTCTCCTCATGTTGTTCCCCAACCTAGAAGTTCCTTTGACATTTTTGATAAAAAGTTAGTGGACCTAATTTTAACAAAGCGACATTTGTATTTACGGAATGAAAGGCTTATGGCAGTCCTTAAGTTTAGGCATAAACTTATAGAAATCTTCCGTGAGTGGTTTCGTAAGGAAGGTTTTATAGAAATCCACGCTCCAATATTAACACAATTGCCGCTGTACGATGATGACACCTTGTTTAGTCTTGATTTTTTTGGTGAGAGAATATTTCTCACGCAGTGCGTAGCATTTTACCTTGAAAGTGCTGTTTGCGCTTTCGAAAAGGTATATAATATTAATCCTAGCTTTCGGGCAGAAAAAAGCAGAGGCAAAAGGTATCTAGCGGAGTTCTGGCATATCAAAGCTGAGATCGCTTTTGCTGATTTCAATGATATTATTGCTTTTACAGAAGGCATGATTTCATACGTTATACGAAGAATTAGGGCAGAAAGTAAGGACGAACTAAAAATACTCAAAGTTGATATAGAGGAGAGTAGGCTAACAAAGACTCCTTACCCTAGAATTACCTATGATGAGGCCTTAAATAGCCTAAAGGCGATGAACACAATAAAGGAATGGGGGAAGAGCTTAAGTGATATGGATGTATCGAGCCTGTCAAAAGCATTCGATACTCCGTTTTGGGTTACGGGGAATCCTCGGAGGATAGAAGCTTTCCCTTACAAGATCGATCCTTCAAACACACAACTAACAAAAACAGCTGACTTGATAGCCACGGAGGGGTTTGGCGAGTTACTTGGTGTAGCAGAAAAGATCTGGCAGAGAAATGAACTCCTTGAACGGATGAAAGAAAAAGGGAAGGATTCTGATGAGAGGTATAGATGGTATCTTGAGTTGCGCCAATTTGGCTCTATCCCGCATAGTGGCTTTGGTATGGGTATTGAAAGGTTGATAAGGTGGTTGTTAAGATTGGGCCATGTGCGAGATGCAATCCCTTTTCCAAGGCTTTTTAGACGCCATCCAAATCCCTAGGAGGTGATCAAAATGTTTTTGCGAGCGTGGGAAGAAATTAAAAAAGGAAAGAATATGATGCTCTACATCACCTTCTTAATCTCCGTACTTGCAACTCTCCTTTCCTTTCTTGGGACTATCTGGCCTTCCAAGGTTGAATGGATACCTAATTTAACAAATTTTATTGACACAGTTATTTTAGCCGTTTTGGCCTTGTTTGCCGTAGATTTTCTAAATGAGCGCCGGTTGCGTGAGAAATTCAAGGAAGAGTGGTTCCCTCAATACAGCTGGATTAATATTGAATCGAGAATGGCAGAAAGATTGAAATCGGCTAGAAAGATTAAACTTATAGCAATCAGTCCACTTCATTTCATTAGAGGATACGAAGAAATATTGAAAGGAATTCTTGACCATGAGCATGCAGAAATCAAAATTATACTTGTAAACCCAGACGAAACCAAGACTCAGGCCATTAATCTTATCGCTCGAGGCCGCCATATAAATTTTACTCATGGAAAACAGGTTTTAGACGATATATGTACAAAATTTGAAAATTACATAAAGAAAGGGCGACTCGAGGTGAAACTAATAAATTATATTCCCAGTCACATCGTTACAATTTTAGATGAAGAGAGAAACGATGGGATAATGTACGCAACTATATATAGTTTTGGACAAGAGGATCCGAGCAGACCCTGCTCTATAATTACACGAGAAGATGGCAAAAAATACGATTTCTTTTTACGTGAATTTAAGCTGTTATGGGGACAAGGAATTAATTTAGTCTGCAATAAAAAAGAAAAACAAGGAGAGGAGATGAAATGAGGCGAACATTAATCGTTGAACTAAAAAATTTCATCAATAAAGATGTAAAGGTTCAAGGTTGGGTTCAAACTATCCGAGACCAGAAGGAGGTACAGTTTATTGTTGTTCGAGACCATACCGGTCTCATTCAATTTGTATTGGAACGTTCTAAAAATGCAAAATTGGCTGAAGAAGTGTCAAATCTTACAACAGAATCCGCTGTTACTCTTATTGGGCGTGTAGTTGAAAACCCAATAGTAAAATTAGGTGGATTTGAGGTTCAATTACACGATCTACGTGTTGAAAGTAGCGCTTCATTACCATTACCTTTTGATTTATTTGGTAGAGTACAGCCTGAATTAGATAAACGGCTTGATTGGCGTTTTCTGGATTTGCGTCAACCCAACAATTTTTTTATATTTAGAGTTCAGACTACATTAGAAATGGGAATGCGTGAATATTGGTATTCACAAGGATTTATAGAGATTCATTCTCCAAAACTGATGGGGAGTGAAAGCGAGTCAAGAGCTGAATTATTTAAATTAGAATACTTTGGGAAAACAGCATATCTTGCTCAATCTCCCCAATTATATAAACAAATGGCGATGGCAGCAGGATTTGACAAAATTTTTGAAATTGGTCCTGTCTTCCGTGCAAACCCATCATTTACTTCGAGACATGATACCGAGTTTACGAGTGTTGACGTAGAGATCTCTTGGATTGATTCGCATGAAGACGTAATGTCATTCGAGGAAAAATGGATTCAACATGCTTTTAGTTTGTTAAAGGAGAGACATGGAGAAGAGATTTTTGAGAAAAATGATGTTGAAATCAAGGTTCCGAGTATTCCATTCCCACGAATAACAATGAAAGAAGCAATCGAAATTCTTAGGAAACAAGGCTATATGCCACCGCCAGACAAGAAAGGCGATTTGGATCCTCAAGGAGAGAGATTACTTTGTGAGTATGTAAAGAATAATTATGGCCATGAATTTGTATTCCTAAAAGATTATCCAGTTGCTGTTCGCCCTTTTTATCATATGAGATATGAAAACGACCCACTAACAACAAAAAGTTTTGATTTACTCTGGAAAGGACTTGAAATAACCACTGGGGCCCAAAGAGAACATCGTTACGATGTACTTACTAAACAGGCTTTGGAGAAAGGTTTACGCTTAGAACCTATTCAATTCTATTTAGACTTTTTTAAATATGGATGTCCACCACACGGAGGGTTTGGATTCGGTTTGACTAGAACATTGATGGGCCTACTCAATCTAAAAAATGTCCGAGAAGTTACTTATCTTTACAGAGGGCCTAATAGACTTTACCCATAAATTGGGGATAGGAGAGGAGGAGGCCAGAGAAAGGTTCGGATTCCTATTAGAGGCCCTTGAATATGGGACTCCCCCTCACGGTGGGATTGCCTTTGGGTTCGATCGACTCATCATGATCCTCAGCCATTCGGAGTCCATACGCGATGTCATTGCCTTTCCAAAGACACAAAAGGGTACCTGTTTGATGACCGATGCGCCTTCGAGAGTGGATCCCAAGCAGTTAGACGAACTTTGGATTAAGATAAAAGAGATAAAAGTTTAAGGCAACCTTTGGTGACGATTACGTCACCCTCGAACAATGAAAATGGTCTGAGGCTTTAAGTTAAGGTTACGGCTACGAGGCCCGTTTGGTTTAGGGTCAGAGGGTTACGTGAATTTCTTAAAACGAAAGACATAACCGAATGACGAAACGGGCATCGTTACCGTTGCCGGGAGACATAACTCTTATTTCTTAGGCAAGGAGAAGATATGACCATCACCCGGAAGAAGAGAACATTTCAAAGTAAGCATGCCATCAAGCAATTTCCCCTCTTGGATATCCAAGAACCGAACCTCTACCGTAATGTCTTTCCATACGATGATGTTTGCCGGGTAGAATTCGATAATAAATTTGTCTTTACCGATCCCCCTGAAGAGATCTTCATCACCGATACCACTTTCCGGGACGGACAGCAGGCCCGGCCTCCTTATTCGGTAGAGCAGATTGTAGAACTCTACGAGATGCTTCATAAATTAGGGGGCACCAATGGAGTGATCCGGCAATGTGAGTTTTTTCTATACAGTGAGAAGGACAAAGAAGCTGTGAGAAAATGTCAGGAGAGGAATTACCGCTATCCGGAAATTACAGGATGGATCCGTGCGGTCAAGGAAGATTTTAAACTGGTGAAAGAGATGGGGTTGAAGGAAACAGGCATTCTCACCTCTGTTTCGGATTACCATATCTTTTTAAAACTGAAGAAGAATAGACGGGTGGTGATGCGGGAATACCTCTCCATTGTTTCTGCCGCACTGGATCTTGGGATCATCCCGCGGTGCCATTTTGAGGATGTGACACGGGCGGATATCTATGGGTTCTGTGTTCCTTTTGCTCAGGATATCGTGCGTCTTTCTGAAGAGGGCAAACTTCCAGTCAAGATTCGACTCTGTGACACCATGGGTTATGGAGTGCCCTATCCAAGCGCTGCGCTTCCCCGTTGCGTACCCAAGATCATCCGAGCGATGATTGATGATGCGGGTGTCCCTTCTGAATATTTGGAGTGGCATGGGCACAATGATTTTCATAAGGGATTCGTCAATGCTACAACGGCATGGCTTTATGGGTGTTCTGCCGCCAATGGGACGCTTCTCGGATTTGGAGAGAGGACCGGAAACTCTCCCATTGAAGGGCTGATCATCGAATATATCAGTTTAATGGGGCATAACAATGGCATCGATACCACGATGATTACAGAAATCCGAAACTACTTAGAACGGACGGTGGGTGTCCATATACCTTCGAATATGCCCTTTGTGGGGTCCAATTTCAATTCAACGAGCGCCGGGATTCACGCCGATGGTATTCTGAAAAGCGAGGAGATTTACAATATTTTTAATACGGCTAAAATTCTCAATCGCCCCATTTCCATCTCGGTCAACGATAAGTCCGGATTGGCAGGGATTGCCCAATGGATTAACTCCCATTTTGCCTTAACTGGAAAGAATCGAGTCGAAAAGACGCATCCAGGAGTGGCCAAAATCAATCGGTGGGTTACCAAGCAATATGAGGAAGGAAGAACAACTTCCATTTCAGACCAAGAGATGGAGAAGGTAACCCGGAAATATCTTGCTGAGATCTTTGTTTCTGAGTTCGATATCCTCAAGGCAAGGGCCCATGAGATGGCTGCCCATATCATTGAGCGGGTGATCGAGGAACCTGGAATGAAATCAATGGATCCAGCCCAGATGGAGCCAATCTTACAATCTATGGTTGATGAATATCCTTATTTACAATACGTCTATGTCGTCGATATACGTGGGAAAAAGGTGACACGGACTATCTGTCAACCAATAGATCAAGCCAAATTTACACATGTAACAATAGGAGAAGACTACTCGGATCGGCCTTGGTTCATTGAACCCTTGAAGGACGGCAAAATCCATATTACTGATCTTTATACCTCAAAACATACAGGTGCCCTCTGTATCACACTCTCCGGGCCCATCCGGAATGAAGTGGGAGAGATTAGAGGCATCTTGGGTCTGGATATCCGATTTGAGGATTTGACCAAGAGTGAGGAAGAATAGTTTGATAGAAAGGATAAAAGAAAAAAATGATTTTAACCGAAACGCTCACGAAGGCGCTCAAACTCTTTCCACAGAAACAAGCGATCGTGTGCGGGGAAAAGCGTTGGAGCTATCAAGATTTCTGCAACCGAATCAATCGACTCTCTCATTGTTTAAAGGGTTTTGGGATTAAGAAGGATGATAAGGTTGCCATTCTCCACCCTAATTGTCACTATTTTTTAGAAGCCTACTATGCCATTCCACAGATCGGAGCGATCTCTGTGCCTATCAACTATCGGCTCTCACCCAGAGAGATCGCCTTCATCCTCCAGGATTCAGAATCGAAGATATTAATCGCTGATTCGATGTTTAAGAATCAAGTGGATCCAATTCGAAAAGAAATTCGAGGGATTGAGAAAATTCTCTGGACTGGAGGACCCCAGGAATTAGAGGACTCTATTGATTTGAATTATGAGAAGGTGTTGCAGCAGGCGGAATTTAGCGCCCTTCCCGACCCCCCGATTAATGGTGAAGATATTGCTCAGATCTACTATACGAGTGGCACGACAGGCCGTCCCAAAGGGGTGATGCTCTCTCATAAGAATGTGACCACGCATGCGCTCGGCACCATCGCAGAAATTCATCTTACAGATTGTGATGTGTGGATTCATGTGGCGCCGCTTTTCCATCTTGCCGATGCTTGGGCGACCTGGGCTGTCACATGGGTGGGGGGGACCCATGTTTTGGTCAGAGAGTTCGATGCGAAGATGGTTCTGGAAACCATCCAGAAAGAGAAAGTCACACTCACCAATCTCATCCCCACCATGCTCAACTTGATGGTCAATCATCCTGATGTAGGAAAATTTAATTATAGCAGTTTAAGAGTCCTTTTAAGCGGAGGAGCGCCCATTGCTCCAGAAGTGGTTCGAAAGATCGTGGAGACTTTTAAATGCGATTACATACAGACTTATGGGATGACTGAAACCAGCCCGTATTTGACCCTATCCATTTTAAAAGATCATTTAAAAAATTTATCCAATGAGAATCAACTTCGATTCAAATCTAAGACGGGAAGGGAATTCATCGGTGTGGAGCTGAAAGTAGTCAATGATCGGGGAGGGGAAGTTAAGAAGGATGAAAAAGAGGTTGGAGAGATTATTGTCAAAGGAGATAGTGTCACGAAAGGGTACTGGAAATTACCCGAAGAAACGAAGAAGTCAATTAAGGACGGCTGGCTCTATACTGGCGATATGGCGGTGATCGATGAAGAGGGATATGTCACGATCGTTGATCGGAAGAAGGATATGATTCTGACCGGTGGAGAAAATGTCTATTCGACAGAAGTTGAAAATGTCCTTTATATGCATCCCGCCATTTTAGAATGTGCGGTCATTGGAATCCCTGATCCAAAATGGGGTGAGGCTGTAAAAGGGATCGTGGTGTTAAAGCCCAGCCAAAGGGCGACCGAACAAGAAATCATCCAGTTTTGTAAGGAGAAGATCACTCATTACAAGGCGCCTAAATCGATTGATTTCATTGAAGCCCTTCCCAGAACCGGTTCTGGAAAGATCCACAAGAAGGGTTTAAGGGATAAATACTGGGAAGGCTACGAGAAAAAAGTCCACTAAACTTTTTTAGATTTTAAACCAAATAGTCGCACATAGAAAAATCACCTAACGTACTAATTTGCAGTCTCTTAACCAAAAATTCTCCATAAACCCAAAAAAGCTCAAATATTTTTCTTGACAAAAATTTAGAATTTCTTTAAGTTTAATTTAAGTGTTAACGTTAACGCATATTTTAGTGAAAATCATTGATTAAATCTAAAAATCTATGTTTGCCAAATTATTAACATCCAAAATTCATTAAACATTTTGAGTCAATTTGAGAACATTTAGAAAAATATTTTGATTTAAAAAATTGAAAATTTCTCTTTTTAAAGAAAGGAGGAACTAAGATGGAAGGGATGGATAAGATAACGAAGAAGCCGATAAAGATAACAGATACGACGTTTCGGGATGGGCATCAATCGAGTTTAGCCACACGGATGAGAACGGAGGATATGATCCCCATCGCAGAGGAATTGGACCGGGTGGGTTTTCATTCGGTGGAGATGTGGGGAGGAGCGACCTTTGATGTGGCCCATCGTTTTTTAGGGGAGGATCCCTGGGAGAGGATTAGGACCTTAAAAAAGCTTATGCCAAAGACACCTTTTCAAATGTTACTTCGAGGGCAGAACCTGGTCGCTTATCGAAATCATCCGGATGATTTGGTGGAGGCCTTTGTCGAGAAGGCAGTCGAACTTGGGATCGACATCTTTCGTTGTTTTGATGCGGTCAATGACGAGCGTAATTTTGAGGCTGCCTTTAAGGTGATCAAAAGGTGTGGAAAGCATATTCAGGGAACGATCTGTTATTCTTTAACCGAGAGGAGGATGGGGGGGCCAGTCTACAATCTCAACTATTATCTGGAGAAGGCGAAGATCTTAGTGGATATGGGATCAGATTCATTATGTATTAAGGATATGGCTGGGCTAATGGCTCCTTATGATGCTTATGAATTGGTAAAAGCCCTGAAAAAGACGATTAAGATTCCAATTCAGCTTCACACCCATTATACAAGCGGCATGGCATCGATGACATACCTTAAGGCGATTGAGGCAGGGGTTGACATTATTGATACAGCTCTCGCTCCTTTCGCGCTTCGGTCTTCACAGCCTGCGGTGGAGCCGATTGTTGTCGCCTTGGAGGGTACGCCCTGGGAGTCGGGTTTGGACCTTTTGAAATTGCTTAAGTTGGGAGAATATTTGGAGACCATTGCTCCAAAATATCGTGACTTTTTGGATACGACGAAGATGGCAGTGATTGATACGAGGGTGCTGAGGCATCAGATCCCTGGTGGGATGACCTCGAACATGGTGGGCCAGCTCAAACAGCAGAAGGCGATTCATCGTCTTGATGAAGTTTATGCAGAGCTTCCCAAGACTCGTAAGGATTTGGGTTATCCTCCGCTGGTGACACCTACCTCTCAGATTGTAGGGGTTCAGGCTGTCCTGAATGTTCTTTTTGGTCGCTATAAGATGGTATCGATGGAGACGCAGGACTATGTGTATGGTCTTTATGGGAGGCCGCCCGTGCCTATCACGGATGAGATTAAGAAGTTGGTATTGAAGGGATATAAAAAGGGCAAAGAGCCGATTACGTGTCGGCCTGCGGATCTGATTAAGCCGGAGTTGGAGAAGGCCAAGGAGGAGACTAAAGGGTTGGCCAAAGATCTTTGTGATACCTTGATTTATGCTCTTTATCCAAAGACGGGGGTTGAGTTTTTGAAGTGGAAGTATGGGTTGGAGCCCATGCCGGAGAAAGTGAAACCCAAGAGCTTAGAAGATGTGAAAAAAGAAGATGAAGCCATCGCTAAAGCCAAGACAGATGCGCAAAGAAAAACAGCGTGAAAGGGTAATGGATTTGCGTCATAACTTATTGATTTAAATAAAGTAATTTCTGATTACTTGTGAAATTACAATTTTTGTGTTACCGTTAACGCAAGAACATGCATAAGAAGATTACCATTAAAGATATTGCCCGATTGGCCAATGTCTCCCACACCACGGTCTCAAGGGCGCTTAATAATAAATCTCGTATCAAGAATGAGACCAAAGAAAAAATTCTCGCTATCGCAAGTGAATTAAACTACCAGCCAAATTTCATCGCCAGAAGTCTGGTGATGAATCGAACCAAAACATTGGGTCTCGTCATCACGACCATTGCCAACCCCTTCTATACGGAACTCTCCCAAGGGATCGAAACAACGGCCATAAGTCTGGGGTATAATATCATTCTCTGCAGTTCCAATTACGACCTTTCAGCCGAAAAACAGTATATTAATATGCTGCGAAGCAAAGGAGTGGATGGCATCATTTTCACTTCTGCACATATGGGCGACCCTAATATCATTGGATTGGCTGAAAAGGGATTCCCCGCTATATTGGTCAATCGTAGAACTTATCATCCGATGGTCAGAGAGAAAGTCGATTACGTCGGTGTGGATAACATTCTCGGTGGTTTTTTAGCTGTTGAGCACTTGATCAAACTTGGCCATAAATGGATTGGAGTGATCGGTGGATCTTCCGAATCCTCCGTTGGTTTTGAACGTCTTGAGGGTGGAAAGAAAGCGCTTACGACTTACGGTTTGAAAGTGATAGGCGATTATTTTCTGGAGGGGGATTTTTTAAAAGGATCGGGTTATCAGGGAGGCAAGAAATTTCTTAAGATGGACGAGCCTCCAACAGCGATTTTTGCTGCGAACGACTACATGGCTTTGGGAACTTATCAGGCGATCCTTGAAGAGGGGCTGAAGATTCCAGAAGATATGGCATTGATTGGGTTTAATGATATTGAATTTACTTCAATGAGAGGGATTGAATTGACAACGATTGGCCAAAAAAAGTATGAGATGGGGGCTTTGGCTGTGAAAACATTAGTTGAAAGGATTGAGGGGGGGAAGGTAGGGCCTTCAAAGGAGATTATTTTAGAGCCCGAACTGATCATACGGAAGACTTGCGGTTTTCATTCGAAGGGTTATCAAATTGAATCCAAAAAGAGTAACGATGAACAATGAACGATGAACTGTGAACGATGGCGGTGAACTTTTGTTCATTGTTTTACGTCCATCGTCTATCGTTTATCCAAAAGAGGAGGGGTTTTATGAGAAGGAAGAAGATCTCCATTATCGGCGCAGGATTTGTTGGAGCTACGGCGGCACACTGGGCTGCTGAAAAAGAGCTGGGCGATGTCGTTTTAGTGGATATCCTCGAAGGGATTCCTCAAGGCAAGGCCCTTGACCTCTTCCAAGCAAGCCCTGTAGAGGGTTTCGATGCAAGGGTTATCGGTTCCAATGGGTACGAGGAGACAAAGGATTCTGATGTGGTCATCGTTACCTCAGGTGTTCCTCGAAAACCAGGGATGAGTAGGGAAGATTTACTGGAGATCAATAAGAAGATCATCGAGTCGGTTGTGACAGAAGTGGTGGGAAAATCTCCGCAGGCTATTCTCATCATGGTGACCAATCCTCTGGATACCATGACCTATCTGGCTTTGAAGAAGAGCGGGCTTACCAAACAGAGGGTGATGGGGATGGCAGGGATCCTCGATACAGCCCGATTCAAGGCTTTCATTGCAATGGAATTAGGTGTTTCAGTTGAGGATATCCAAGCGCTCCTGTTGGGAGGACATGGTGACGAGATGGTTCCCCTCCCAAGGTATACCACTGTCAGCGGCATTCCCCTTTCACAGCTTCTCCCTAAGGAGACCATTGATCGTTTAGTAGATCGAACTCGTAAAGGCGGTGGAGAGATCGTCAATCTTCTCAAGACAGGAAGCGCTTTCTATGCACCCTCTGCAGCAGCCATCCAGATGACGGAGGCCATCCTCAAAGATAAGAGGAGAATTCTCCCTTGCTGTGTTTATCTCGATGGGGAATACGGACTGAAAGATATCTGCTTCGGTGTCCCTGTTAAATTAGGAGCCAATGGTGTGGAAGCGATCATTGAACTCCAATTGACAGAGGAAGAGAAAAAACTGTTTGCCAAATCCGCAGAGAGTGTGAAGAAGAGCATTGCAGAGTTAAAATTGTGAATCATCAACCCTAAAGGGTTGAGTTACATAGTCCTGGTCACCTGTAGCTCAGGGCTTTAGCCCTGAATGAGGATGCAAAATATGCGAGAAATTCCTGTGAAGCTGATCACCGAGAAGGTGAGAGATCTTTGTATGAAAGCCAATACTGATATTGGAGACGATGTACTTCAAGCCTTTGATCTGGCGATGGAAAAGGAGGAGTCTCCTTTAGGGTTGGAGATATTAAAAGAATTAAAGGAGAATGCTCGAATTGCAACAGAGGAGAATGTCCCGATTTGTCAGGACACAGGTTTTGCCGTGGTGTTTTTTGAATTGGGACAGGAAGTCCACTTAGTTGGAGGAGATCTGAATGGAGCCATCCAGGAGGGTGTTCGCCAAGGATATCGAGATGGGTATCTCAGGAAATCTATTTGCCATCCATTCACCCGGGCCAATACAGGGGACAATACGCCTGCGATACTTCATACAGAAGTGGTCCCCGGAGATAAAATTAAAATTACAATTGCACCCAAAGGAGGCGGCAGTGAAAACATGAGCCGTGTGGTCATGCTCACTCCATCGGATGGGGTCGAAGGCATCAAGCGTTTTGTGGTTCAGAGAGTAAAGGAATCAGGATCGAATCCATGTCCTCCAACCATCGTGGGAGTGGGGATTGGAGGAACCTTTGAACAGGCTGCGCTCCTTGCGAAGAAGAGTTTGCTCAGACCCCTTGGAAGTAAAAACCCGAATCCAGAATTAGATCAATTAGAATCGGAGATCTTGACTGAGATCAATAATCTTGGTATTGGACCACAAGGGTTAGGTGGGCGAACTACCTCTTTGGCAGTTCACATTTTAATGATGCCATGTCATATCGCTAGCTTCCCTTTGGCAGTGAACATTCAGTGCCATGCCCAGAGACATAAAGAAATTGTAATATAACGTTACAAATCCCCCCTCTCCCCCCTTTGCTAAAGGGGGGTTGGGGGGGATTAGGTACGGAGAAAAAATGAACCGATCCATTCGATTGAAACCACCCCTAAGTGATGAGGATGTGGAAAAATTAAAAATTGGTGACCGAGTCGTGATCAGTGGAATCATCTATACAGGAAGGGATGCTGCCCATAAAAGGCTTTTGGATTTATTGAAAGGAGGGAAAGACCTTCCTTTTGATATTAAAGGCCAGATCATCTATTATGTGGGTCCTACCCCTGCTAAGCCAGGGCAGGTCTTGGGATCAGCAGGTCCCACGACCAGCTATCGGATGGATGCTTACTCTCCATCTTTAATTGAGAGAGGCTTGAAGGGAATGATTGGAAAGGGAATGCGGTCCGATACGGTGAAGGAGGCAATGAAAAAGTACAAAGCAGTCTATTTTGCTGCAACAGGAGGGGCTGGAGCCCTTCTGGCCAAACGGGTAAAGAAGGCTGAGGTCGTGGCCTATGAGGATCTGGGGCCAGAAGCGATCCGAAGATTGGAGGTCGACGACCTTCCAGTGATTGTCGTCAATGATGTGAGAGGAAATGACCTCTATATTGAAGGAGAAAAGAAATATCGTAAAGGTTAAGGTCAACCCTTCGGCCCCCCGACCCTAAGGTCGGGGCTTGCTCAGGGTTGACCCTGAGCGGTGATTTCTACCCCGCCTTCAAAGGCGGGCCTGGCGCCGCCGAATGGGTCAAGGTTTAGGAATGTAATCCTGAACCCTTCGCCTCTTGTCATTCTGAACGCAGTGAAGAATCTCAGAGATCCTTCGTTTCACTCAGGATGACACCTTAACCTCATCCTCAACCTGCTTTTGAGTTCGGAGGTTTGAATAATGGAGAGAGTAAATCCTGGTTCCTTAAAAGCATGGCTAATACTTCCTCGCTTCCACTTTATTCCCCTCACCGTCATTCTGGTTTCTTTAGGGACAGCCATTGCTGCTTATGAAGGCTATTTCTATTTTGGTCATTTTCTCTTGGCCATGATCGGCTCCATCCTTGTTCACATGACCGTCAATGTCATCAATGATTACTACGACTATATGGATGGGATTGATTTAAACACTCAAAGGACTCCTTTCAGTGGAGGAAGCGGTATCCTCCCCTTGAATCTTTTAAAGCCCAAACAGGCCTTCTGGTTTGCAACCTTCTGTTTGCTCATTGCCATGGTGATTGGATTCTATTTCGTGATGGTAAAGGGTTGGCTTCTCTTTCCGCTCCTTCTCATAGCAGGATTCTCTGCTTATTTTTACAATGTTTACCTTGCCAAATGGCTCATGGGTGAAATTTTTGCAGGCCTCAGTTTTGGTCCCTTACTCGTCCTGGGTTCCTATTATGTGCAGACAGGAAGATATAGCTGGGAGACATTGTTCGCATCCCTTGCGCCGGGGATACTCACAGCGAATCTACTTTTTCTAAATGAGTTCCCAGACAGGGAGGCCGACCAGAAAGGGGGGAGAAAGCATCTGGTCATCTCCTTGGGGAAAAAGGATGCGAGTTATCTTTTCGTCGCCTTGCTCACTGTCTCTTATCTCTGCATTATTGTCGGAGTTCTTACAAAGATGATGCCGGTGTTAACTCTCATTGGTCTGGGGACGATTGGGTTTGGATGGAAGGCCGCGAAGGGAGCTTTGAAATATTATGATAATACCCAAAAGTTGGTTCCAATATTGGGAGTGAATGTCATTACGATCCTTGGGACACAAGCCCTCTTGGCTGTTGGATATGTGATCGCCACACTGATATAAATTCACCCCCACCCTCCCCCTCCCCCATCAAGGGGGAGGGGATTTAATGGGGGCCGGTTTATTTCCCTCTCCACTGGCGGCCTCCGGCTCAGAAGAGCCTCTGGCTCGGAGAGGAGAGGGTGGGGGTGAGGGGGATAAGGGGATGGAAGATGAAGATAGAGTTGACGAGACAGAAGGTTCATAATGAATTTGCGAAGAAGGTGGAGTTGATCAGTGGACAAAACCTTTTTGCCTGCTACCAGTGTGGGAATTGTACGGCTGGATGTCCAGTTGCCTTTGCCATGGAGATTGGTCCCCACGAGGTCATTCGATATACACTGCTGGGTTTGGAAGAAGAAACCCTTGGAGTCAATACCTACTGGCTCTGTGCCTCCTGCCTTCAATGTACATCGAGGTGCCCCAAAGGAATTGATATTGCCAGAGTGATGGATGCGTTGAGAATGGTGGTTCTGAGAAAGAAAGAGAGAAAAGATCATATTCAGATACCTGAATTTCCAGAGGGATTTTTAGAAAAAGTTCCCCAGATTGCGTTTGTCAGCGGATTCAGGAAGTTTTTATCGTAAAAAACGCATGGCGCATGGAGCATAGTGCAAAGAGTAAGAAATTGAAAATCGAAAAAGAAAGTTGGCAAGAGTCACTCTCCTCATGTGATTCTGAGCGAAAGCGAAGAATCTGGGTGTTAGAAAACCCTATGCCCCATGCCCTCTGCTCTATGCGGTTCAGGAGCTAAAGATGGATTACCTCTATTTTCCAGGATGTACCCTCTATACCAAGGCGAAGAATTTTGATCAGACAGCACGAAACTGTTCCCTTCTTCTTGGATTTGAGTTAAAGGAACTCAAAAATTGGACCTGTTGTGGAGCCACCTTTCCGTTGGCCACCGATAACATCATGGCCCTTCTCCCTCCGTCAAGGATTCTGGCTACAGCGAGGGAGGAAGGAACTGCCCTGACCACTCTCTGCGCCATCTGCTTCAACGTAATCAAAAGGACGAACCGATTAATTCAAGGGGATGTGGAGAAAAGGGATAAGATCAACAATTTTATTGAAAAGAACTATCAGGGAGATCTCCAAGTTCTCCACTACTTAGAGATCCTGAAAAAAGACATTGGTTTTCCTCAACTCAAGGAAAAGGTGAAGAAGCCATTGGCAGGGCTCAAAGCCGCTGCCTATTATGGATGCATGCTTCTTCGACCATTTGAAGAGATGGAGTTTGACGATAAGGAGAAGCCCGCTCTTTTTGAGGAATTTTTAGAAGCATTGGGAGCAAAAGCGATTGAATTTCCCTACAAGATTGAGTGCTGTGGATCCTTCCAGTCAGTGGGCTCACCCGATGTGGCTACAGAATGTGCTTATAAAATTCTTGGCTCGGCTATTAAAAACGGCGCTGAGGCGATGGTTTCTACGTGTCCCATGTGCACTTTCAATATCGATCACAAACAGTCTGATATTAAACAGAAATACTTGGATTTCAACCCGATCCCAGTATTCTATTTTACCCAACTGCTCGGGGTGGCAATGGGACTCGATTATCAAACTTTGGGATTTGATCAGAATGCCGTTGATCCCATACCCCTTCTAAAAGAGAAAGGTCTTCTATAAATGGGAGATAACGGAGTATTTGTAAAAAGAGCGATGGTGATCGGTGGAGGGATTGCTGGGATCTCTGCATCGATTGACTTGGGAAACGGGGGGTATGAGGTGGTCCTGGTGGAGAAGCTTCCCTCCATTGGAGGCCGAATGCTTCAGCTTTCTGAAACTTTCCCCACGCTCGATTGTGCACAGTGCACATTAACTCCCAAAACAGTGGAGACAGGTCAACATCCTCATATCAAACTCCTCACCTATTCAGAAGTGGAGCAGGTTGAGGGAAAGGCTGGAGACTTCAGAGTAAAAATTCGAAGAAAGGCGGCTTATGTGGATTGGGAGAAATGCAATGGTTGCGGCCTCTGCCAGCAGAAATGCCCTTCCAAGAATCCGTCTGAATTTGATCGGGGCATGGGATTGGGAAAAGCCATCTATACTTTGTCTCCCCAGGCCGTTCCGAATAAACCTGTCATCAATCCTTCAAACTGCCGCTATTTTAAAGAAAAGAAATGTAGGGTGTGTGAGAAGATCTGTCCGGTTGGAGCTATTGACTACGAACAGAAGGATCGTTTTGTAGAAGAAAGAGTGGGGGCTATCATTACTGCAGTGGGTTTTGATCTGATTCCGAGAGAGAGTTTTGGCGAATACGGATATGGCGAAGTTCCGGATGTGATCGACGGACTCGCTTTTGAAAGGCTCAATTCTGCATCCGGACCCACCACGGGTGAGATTCGGAGACCTTCAGACAGCAAAATTCCTAAAGAAGTGGTTTTCATTCAGTGCACAGGGTCAAGAGATCCTGAACGTTACATGCCTTACTGTTCACGGGTTTGCTGCATGTATACGGCCAAGCATGCCCGACTTTATAAACACAAGGTTCATGATGGACAGACCTACATCTTCTATATGGATATCCGTTCAACAGGAAAGGGGTATGAAGAGTTCATTCAGCAGGGGATGGAAGAAGAGGGGATCCTCTATTTGAGGGGAAGGGTTTCCCGAATCTTTCGAGATGGAGAAAAGGTCATTGTCTGGGGTGTGGATACATTGACAGGGAAGAAAGTTGAGATTTCTGCAGATATGGTGGTCTTGGCAACAGCTATTGTCCCCCAGAAAGATGCAAAGGATCTGGCTAAAAAACTGGGAATCAAGACAGATGAGTATGGTTTTTTGACAGAAGTCCAGAGAAAATTACGGCCTGTTGAAACAGATATCGAAGGAATCTATATCGCAGGCTGTGCTCAAGGACCGAAAGATATTGCTGATGCAGTGGCCCATGCCAATGCGGCAGCGAGCAAAGTTCAAGTGTTGTTTGCAAAAAACTAAGAACGTTGGAGGATAGAGGAGCGGCCTTCGGCCTTGAGGGAAGAGGCAAAAGAAAAGAGAAGTTGCCTCAAGTGAAACGCTCCTCAAGCGGAGCGATCCTCGAACCTTAAGCCAGGCGATCATGAAAAGATTGGGTGTTTTTATCTGCCATTGTGGGGCCAATATTGCCGGAACCGTGGATGTCAAGTCGGTTGCCGAAAAGATAGGCAAGACCGAAGATGTTGCCCATAGCGCTGATTATATCTATATGTGTTCTGAACCGGGGCAGCAGATCATCCGCGAGGCCATTCGCGGAAAAGGATTGGATGGAGTGGTAGTTGCCTGTTGCTCACCCAGCATGCATGAAAACACCTTTCGGAAGGCTGTCAAGTCTCAAGGGATGAATCCTTATCTCTGTGAAATTGCCAATATTCGAGAACAATGCAGTTGGGTCCATCAGAAGGAGAAGGAGGAGGCAACCCGAAAGGCAGAAGAGATCATCCAGGCGACCCTTGAAAAGGTGAGAAGGAATGATTCGCTGGAGGCGATCGCTGTGGCCATTAACCGAAGAGTGTTGGTGGTTGGCGGCGGAATTGCCGGAATCACTGCTTCACTTGATCTCGCTGAAGGAGGGTATGAGGTTATTCTTCTGGAAAGAGAGCCTGCTCTGGGAGGCCACATGGCCCAATTGTCAAGGACCTTTCCAGATCTCGATCCTGCTTTCAGTGGTCTCTTTTTAAAGGCGTCGGAGGTGGAGAGGCATCCGAAGATCCATCTTCACTGTTATTCCGAATTAGAAGATGTGAAAGGCTATGTGGGGAATTTCGAATTGGTCATCCGTAAAAAGGCAACTTCTGTGGACAGGGGAAGGTGCACGGGATGTGGCATCTGTATAGAAAATTGTCCTGTGGAATATGTTTCACAGTTTGAAAGGGGAATGGGGATACGAAAAGCGATTGATACCCTTTACCCTTCGAGTGTTCCAAACAAGCCGGTCATCTATCGTGAACATTGCCGATATTTCATAGATGGGAGTTGCCATCGATGTGAAGAGGTCTGTCCTGAGAAGGCTATTGACTTCAAACAGGAAGATGAACGGATTTCAGAGAAGGTGGGAGCCGTTGTGGTCGCTACGGGATACGAGCTCTATCCCAAGGAACAATTAGGGGAGTATGGATATGGTGAAATTCCAGATGTGATCGATGGCCTGGGGTTTGAACGAATGCTTTCACCCAATGGTCCCACAAAAGGGAAGATTATTCGGCCATCTGATGGGAAGGTGCCAAAGGAAATGGTCTTTATTCAGTGCGTGGCTTCGAGGGATCCAGATCGATACATGCCATATTGCTCTCGAATCTGCTGTATGGTTACGGCCAAGCACGCGAAAATTTATAAAGAGCAGGTTCCAGACGGGCAGCCTTATATCTTTTATATGGACATCCGCTCGGACTGCAAAGGTTACGAGGAGTTCCTTCAGAAAACCATTGAGGAGAAAAGGCTTCTCTATCTCAGAGGCCGTGTCTCCAGGGTTTTTCAGGACGATGGAAGAGTAAGGGTTTTAGGAGTAGATACGCTGACAGGGAAAATGGTCGAAGTCGCAGCAGATATGGTCGTCTTGGCAACCGCCATTGTTCCGAGCAATGGAGTGAAAGATTTAGCAGCCAAGCTGAGGGCCACGGTAGATCGACATGGTTTTTTGACGGAGGCCCATATCAAACTCTACCCGGTGGAGAGTTCGACAAAAGGGATCTACCTTGCTGGTTGTGGCCAGAGTCCTAAAGATATTTCAGACACTGTCTCTCAGGCCTCGGCTACCGCAAGTAAAATTCAGGCTTTGCTTTCCACGGACAAACTTCTTCAAGACCCTTTAATTGCTTTTGTTGATGAGGAAATTTGCAGTGGGTGCGGGATCTGTGTTGAAATCTGTCCCTATGAAGCAAGGGAGATGGATCCTCACCGCGGGATTTCAATGGTTCACAGTGCGCTCTGCCAGGGATGCGGGGCCTGTATTGCCTCTTGTCCCAACAATGCCTGTGAGCTAAGAAATGGATCTGCAAGTCAGGTCCTTCGAATGGTGGATACGTTTGTTAGTTAATGAATCAAGGCTGAAGCCTTGAGTTACAGACTTTACGGTTTTGTAACTCAACCCTTCAGGGTTGATCTGAGAATGGAGGAAATAAAGTTGGAGACCGTTACCAGCGTGGGGAAAGTTGATTCCTCTTTTTTAGAAGAAGCTACGAAGAAGAGCGGAGAGGATTTGAGCCTCTGTTACCAGTGTCTGAAGTGCACAGCAGGTTGTCCCACTGCACCCTACATGGATATCCGCCCCAATAATATCATTCGGATGATCCAGATGGGGATGAAAAGAGAAGTTCTGGGAAGCAGTGCGATCTGGCTCTGCGTTTCCTGTGAGACTTGCGGAACACGATGCCCAAATAAAATTGATATCGGTGTCCTCATGGACGCCTTAAGAGAAATGGCTATCAAAGAGGGAGTTCCGGCCAGGGAGAAGAACATCCACCTCCTCCACGAGGCTTTTGTTCAGAGCATTAGAAGGGGAGGAAGAGTTCATGAGGCCACCATGCTGATTGACTATAAGCTCAGAAGCAAAGATTTCATGACAGACCTCATCCCCGGAATGATGCTCTTTCTGAAGGGGAAGATTCCTTTACTTCCCAGTTTTATTAAGGGGAGAGAAGAGATCAAAAGGATTTTTGAGAGATGCACAAAAGAAAAATAGATGAAACAATGTCAAATCAAATCCAAAGTGTAACTCAACCCTTTAGGGTTGAACCAAAATCAAGGCTAAAGCCTTGAGTTACAAACTTTGACACTCATTTGACATTTGGGCTTTGACATTTGGAATTGTACGGAGGCTTTAGAATGAGATTCTCTTTCTTTCCAGGTTGTACGGATCACTCCACATCATTGGAATATGGATTATCGACGCATGCGGTTTTTAAGACCCTGGGTGTGGAGTTGGTAGAGATTGAGGATTGGAACTGCTGTGGAGCTGCAGCAACTCACAGTATCAATCATCTCCTTTCCCTCTGCCTTCCGGCAAGAAATATCTCCAAAGCACAATCTTCACAGGCAGGGCCTCTGGTTGTTCCCTGTGCTGGGTGTTTCAACATGCTGAAAAGGACCGAACATGTCCTGAAGAATGATGAAGCGGAGCGAAAAGAGATCGAAGAGATTGTTGGATTTACATACCAGCCTTCTCTTGAGATTTTGGCTTTAATGGATGTGATTCTAAATCGAATTGGGTTAGAGAAAGTTCAAGAAAAAGTGAAGAAGCCTTTAAAGGGATTAAAGCTTGCTTGTTACTATGGGTGTGCTCTGGTCCGCCACCCTAAAATTACTCAATTAGATGATCCGGAGAATCCTCAATATCTGGATCGGTTGATGAAGAGCCTCGGCGCTGAGCCGGTTGAATGGTCTTATAAAATTGATTGTTGTGGTGCGGATCTGGCCCTGACTTATGGGGAGGTGGTTAAGAAACTGGTGGGAAGAATTGTGTCGATGGCAAAGGAGGCAGGGGCTCAATGTATTGTGACCTCCTGCGGTCTCTGCCAAGCTAATCTGGAGATGAGGCAGGAGATCGGCCTCCCCATTTTTTACTTTACTGAATTAATGGGAGTGGCCTTTGATGTCGAGAAGAGAGACGGTTGGTGGAAGAAACATATGATCTCTCCAAAACCACTTCTGGAATCAATGGGGCTGGTATAAAATAATCCCCCTTTCACCTTTTGTAGGGAACGGTTTCAAACCGTTCCCTACGGGGCGGGGATTTGAGAGGATAAGCATGGAGCAGAAGAAAACAAGGGGCGACAAAGGGTCGGCGTTGGTCATCGGCGCGGGAATTGCAGGAATGCAATCTGCGCTTCTGTTAGCAGAGATGGGGACAAAGGTTTTCCTCTTAGAACAGGGGCCAGCGATTGGTGGGTATTTTCCATTATTGGATAAGACTTTTCCCACCAACTCCTGTGGCGTCTGTTTCATGAGCCCCACGCCTCCTGCCTTCTGCCCGATTTATGAATGTCACCTTCATGATAATATTGAATTGTTGCCTAACTCAGAAGTGATGAAGGTTGAAGGAGGAGGGGGAGATTTTAACGTCTCTGTCATCCGAAAACCTCGTTTCGTTGATCCAAAACGGTGCAACCTTTGTGAGGCTTGTATAAAGGTTTGCCCCGTGGAAGTGGAGAGAGAATTTGGCGGTGGCTTGGAGAAACGAAAGGCCATCTACCTTCCCTTTCCTCAAGCCATCCCGCACAGCTTAGTGATTGATCCAAAAACCTGCACCCGATGTGGAGAATGTGTAAAGGTCTGCAGCCCAGGGGCGATCGACCTCGATATGAAAGAGGAGGAAGAAAAAATTGAGGTGGGAGCCATCCTCCTGGGATTTGGGTTTGAGCCCTTTCAAGCCCGGAGGAAAGGAGAATATGGTTTTGGTCGATATGAGAATGTGTTGACGAGCATCCAGTTTGAGAGATTGCTCTCCACATCGAGTCCGACACAGGGATTGCCGGTCCGGGTCTCCGATGGGAAAAAGATGGAGAAGATTGCCTTTATCCAGTGCGTGGGATCAAGGGACCCCTCCTGTGGTCAGGATCACTGTTCGACCATTTGCTGCATGTATGCCACCAAGCAGGCCATGATTGCAAAAGAAAGGTCTCCCGGTCTTGGAGTTACCTTCTTTTACATGGATATCCGGCCAATGGGGAAAGATTATGAACGTTATTATGAGAGGGCGAAGAAAGAGTACGGGATTGAATATATCCGGAGCGCCATCTCTTCGATTAAAGAACTTCAGCAGACGAAAAATCTTCTAATCACTTATGTCAAAGAGGACGGGACTTTTGAAGAGAGAGAGTTCGATGCCGTCGTCCTTTCTTTGGGGTTCACCCCCCCGCAGACCATAAAGGATCTGGCCCAAAGAATGGGCGTCCAGGTGAATCAGCAGGGGTTTTGCCAGACGGACGAATTTAATCCATCAAAAACCTCCGTAAACGGAATTTTCGTAGGAGGGGCATTTCGGGGCCCCAGAGACATTCCAGAGACAGTCGTAGAAGGGTCGAGCGCTGCGGCATCGGCTGCATCCTTTCTCATCCCCCATCGCCTTCCTCAACCTCTCAAAGAGTATCCAATAGAAGGGGCTTTAGGTGAGGAGATTCCCAAAATAGGGGTCTTCCTCTGCCATTGTGGCGAGGAGTTGAAGAAAACCCTTTCTCTCTTCGAGATCATCTTAGAGACAAAATTGTTGAGTGAAGTTGTACATGTTGAAGAGGTTGGTTTGGCTTGCCTTCCAGAAGATTTAGATCTCATCAAAAAGAGAATCGGGGAACAGGGTCTCAACCGGATCGTCATCGCCGGTTGTTCCCATCGGGAGATTCGAGGCGCTATGGAAGAGATGGCTAAAGGAATGGGTTTTAATCCATACCTCATCGAATATGCCAATATACGGGAACAATGTGCCTTCGTCCATTTAGATTATCCCAGATTAGCCACAGAGAAGGCGATGGCTCTCATCAGGATGGCAGTGGAGAGGGCGAAGCGATCTCAACCTATTCGAAAAGGGAAACAGAAGATCGATAAAAAAGGATTGGTGGTAGGTGGAGGTCTCGCCGGCATGACGGCATCTCTTCAACTGGCAGCACAGGGATACGAGGTTTATTTGATCGAAAAAGAGAAGGAACTGGGAGGGAACTTAAAGGAATCCTTCTATACATTGAAGGGATCGAATCCTCAAGACCTTTTGAATAAACTCATCAAGCAGGTAGAAAGTAATGGATCCGTCCATCTCTATTCCGGGGCGGAGGTTCTTGGATTTGAAAAGAAGAATGGACATTACCGAACAAAGATTCGCCATCAGAATGAAGAAAAGAGCCTTGACCATGGGGCACTGATCCTCGCCACCGGCGGAAAGGAGATCACTCCCAAGGGATACCTCTATGGAGAAGACTCCCGAGTGATCACGCAAAGACAATTAGAGAAAATGGCCCATTTAAACGATGAAAGGCTGAAGGATGTTCATTCGGTAGTGATGATTCAATGCGTAGGCTCCAGAGATGAGGAACACCCCTATTGTAGTCGCATCTGTTGCAGCCACGCAGTGAAAAATGCTCTGAAGTTAAAGGAAAAAGACCCGCGTATAAATATCTATGTCCTTTACCGTGATGTGAGGACCTATGGATTTTATGAAACTTATTATCACGAGGCGAGAGGGAAGGGTGTGATCTTTATTCGATATGATTTAGAGAATAAGCCGAAGGTTTCCCTCCAGGGTGGAAGTCTTCAAGTCTCCCTACTCGATCCTGCAATGAATAGTCCTGTCACTCTTTCAGCAGATCGCGTTGTCCTCAGCGCTGGAATTGAACCGAATGACCATCGGGAGTTGGCAAGGATCTTTGATGTCGATTTCAATTCGGATGGTTTTTTCATGGAAGCCAATCCAAAATCTGCTCCCCTTGATTCGGTGGACCGTGGAAAATTCTTCTGCGGCCTTTGCCATTCGCCCAATTTTATTGAAGATGCAATCTCTCAGGGGAATGCAGCGGCTGCCAGGGCGGGTTCGCTTTTGTCCAAGGAAGCTGTCGAGGAAAAGGCTTATTTGGCTTATGTGATTAAAAGACTCTGCTGTGGTTGTGGCCTCTGTGTGACGGTATGTCCTTATGGGGCGAGGGTCCTTAATGAGGAGGAGGGTAAGGCTGAAGTGATTGGGTCCCTCTGCCAGGGTTGCGGCTCCTGCGTCATTGCTTGTCGGAATGCAGCCTCTCAGCAACGGAACTTTGAAAAGGATTTGAATCTGGCTGCCCTGGATGCAGTCATCGATTAACTGCAACGACACGCATAGCGCATAGAGCATGGCGCATAGCGTTAAAAATTGGGAAGCATTTTATCAAGAGGTCAATTTTTTAGGGATGGAAAGATTGTATCGCTTTGCGCTATGCGCTATGCGAGCCTGTGAGTAAGGAGGTAAAAGATGGCTGAATTTGAACCGAGGATTGTAGCCTTTTTATGCCACTGGTGCACCTATACCGGAGCCGATCTTGCGGGGACCACTCGGCAACAATATCCTCCCAATATCCGCATTATCCATTTGATGTGCTCGGGAGCTGTAGACTCGATTTATGTGCTGAAAGCCCTCATTGATGGAGCGGATGGCGTGTTGATCGGAGGATGCCATCCAGGAGACTGTCATTATCAGACAGGAAATTTTAAAGCTCGGAGAAGGGTAGCCATTCTAAAAGGTATTCTTCAACAAATGGGTTTTACAGAAAATCGTGTCTGGCTCAAATGGATCAGCGCAAGTGAGGGAAAACTCTTCGCAGACACGGTGACCAAGATGGTAGAAGAATTAAAGAAGATGGGTCCAAATCCGATGAAACAACTTTGGAATGCCTAAAAGACGCATAGCGCATAGAGCATGGCGCATAGCGTAAAGGAAATGTAGCCGCAGGCTTAAGCCTGCGATTGGGCATGAAAGGAGCATGACTGAACATGGCGAAGAAGGCAGCGGTTAAAGTGAAAGAGGGAAGAATAGAGGAAGCCATTATTGGCTTTCTGAAATCTCTTTTAGAAAGGGGAGTTGTGGAGGCAATGGTGATCCCTAAGGCCCTCCCTTCGCAGGATGGATTCGTGCAGACACTCATCCGAGATCCAGAGAAATTGAATGGAGCGTGTGTCCTTTCACCCACAATGCCAGTTCAGTCTGCGAGAGTCATCTCCAACCTCACCGTTAAAAACCTTGGGAAAAAAGTCGCTGCCATATTAAAACCGTGTGAGATACGGGCCGCTGTCGAATTAGCAAAATTCCTCCAAGTCAAGCTGGATAACCTATACGTCATTGGCATCGATTGTCCTGGAACATTTGAAGTGACCGATTATGCAAAGATGGCGCAGGAGGGAAAGGGAGGGGAGTCGCTCACAAAAGAGTTCCTCAAAGGTATGGAGAAAGGTGAAATTCCCCCACCCTCTGGGTACGTCTTCCGGACAGCTTGTCAGATGTGTGAATATCCTGTCGTAGACTCGACTCTGCGAGTTTCGCAGGCGGATGTGATCATCAAACTGTTTGGCTACAAGACAGATCAAGAGATCGGCATCGAAATAGGGGATAAATTGGAAAAGGAGGTCGAAGAAAAAGGCATTCTTTCTTTTGCAGACAATGAACCGGCATCAAGGAACGAAGTGGTCAACAAAGTCATCGCTGAGAGGACGAAGAAACGAGACGCCCTTTTTCAAGAATTTAAAGGTGTTGTCAAGAATCTCCAAACCTTTTTAGACCGTTTTTCTACCTGTGTTCGATGCCACAATTGCATGGTGGCTTGTCCGATTTGTTATTGTAAAGAGTGTGTTTTCAGAACGGCGGTCTTTGAACATGATGGAGATCAGTTCCTAAGGTGGGCGGATCGGAAGGGTGGAATTCGAATGCCACCCGACACTCTCATCTTCCATCTCATCCGGATGTCCCATATGGTGACGTCCTGTATCGGATGCGGACTTTGTGACAGCGCCTGCCCGAGCCGGTTGCCAGTGGCCACCCTCTTTCGGAGTGTGGGGGATAGGATACAGAAAATGTTCCAATATGTTCCAGGGAGAAATGTCGAAGAGGTGCCCCCTGTGGCAAGCTTCAAAGAAGATGAATTGAAGATTGAATCAGGAGCCCTATGAAAAAATCGCATAGAGCAAAGCGCATAGCGCATAGGGTAGGGAACGGTTTCAAACCGTTCCCTACAGCCCTTCAGGGCTGATGAATTAGGAGGACGTCGATGCCCACAGAAGAAGTCAAAAAGGAAGAACTGGTTCCCATCTTTATCATGGGGAAGAGATATGAAGTCCCTTCTTCCCTCACTATTCAAAAAGCATTCGAATATGCTGGTTATCAATTGATTCGGGGATGTGGGTGCAGGGGAGGGATATGCGGCGCCTGCGGAACGGTCTACCGGTTTCCAGGAAGTTACAAGATTGAGGTAGGTTTGGCCTGCCAGACCGTTGTTCAACCCAACATGTATCTCACACAGATTCCATTTTTCCCAGCCACTAAAGGCGTCTATGACATGGAGAAGATAAAACCGACCATCGAGACGCTGGTGAAGGCTTATCCTGAACTCTTGCGGTGTCTGCAGTGTAATACCTGTACCAAGTCCTGCCCGATGGATATAGAGGTCATGGACTATATGGCAGCCGCTATGAGAGGGGATGTGGCACGGTTGGCAGAGCTCTCCTTTGACTGTGTGATGTGCGGTCTCTGCACAGCCCGGTGTCCGGCCGAGATCTGCCAATACAATATTGCGATTTTAGGAAGGCGGCTCTATGGAAAATACATTGCTCCCCAAGCCGACCACCTTGCGGCAATGGTTAAGGCGGTTGAGAAAGGAAAGTATGAACAGATGCTCAGGGGGTTGATGGATACGGATGAAGAGGCATTGAAGGACCTTTATAATAAAAGGGAGATCGAGCCTGAGCAGGCTGACGAAGATTGGACGCCAAAAGATAAAACACACCTGTAAAACGCATGGCGCATAGAGCATGGAGCATGGGGTAAAAATAAATAAGATAAATTCCTGTTCTTAACGCTATGCACTATGCCCTCTGCTCTATGCGGGCGTTGGAGGAATTATGCCATATACAAGAGAATTGAAAGAGTTGATTAAGAAGGTGGAGGCGACACGATCCGCCAGAATTGAAAAGAAGAGAAGAGGGGAAGAGTTTCACCTGCTTTCTTTGAAAGAAAGAGAGGAGCGGCTGAAAAAATATCATCCCGATTTCAAAGAAGGCTCGAGAAAAGAGATTCGTGTAGGACCCAGTAAGGGTTATGCCATCTCCCCGGAAATCGTGGATCTTCTTGAAGCCAAGAGCCGTGTCAACCCTGATTTCATTGATTTGAATAAAGTTACTTATGAAACGGATGTCCTCATCCTCGGTGGGGGAGGGGCGGGCACAGCAGCGGCTTTAACGGCTCAAGAAAATGGAGCTAAGGTATTAATCGCTACCAAATTGAGGCATGGAGACGCCAACACGATGATGGCCGAGGGCGGTATTCAAGCAGCCACCAAAGGGACAAAGGATTCCCCTTATTACCATTACCTCGATGTTTTAGGGGGAGGCCACTTCAAAAATCCTCCAGAACTGGTTTATACGCTTGTCACCGAGGCCCCAAAGGTGGTGGCCTGGTTAGAAAATCTTGGATGCATGTTTACGAAGTCGCCGGAAGGGAGATTAATGACCCTTCATGGAGGTGGTACATGCCGAAAACGGATGCATTGCGCTGCCGATATTACCGGGGCAGAGATTATGAGGACTTTAAGGGATGAGGCAAGAAATCGAGCAGAGCATATTAAGGTGCTTGAATTTTCTCCCGCCGTGGAGTTGATCTTAAATGAACATGGCCATTGCGCGGGGGCAGTTCTTTATAATTTAGAAACAGAGGAATACTCCGTGGTCAAGGCGAAAGCAGTGGTCCTGGCTACAGGAGGGTCAGGAAGGCTTCACATGCAGGGATTCATGACCACCAATCATTACGGCGCCACTGGAGATGGTCTCATCCTCGGTTATCGGGCAGGGGTGAAACTCTGTTTCCTCCATGCCGTCCAGTATCATCCAACTGGCGCAGTCTTTCCAGAGCAGGCAGAAGGCCTTCTGATTACAGAGAAGGTGAGGGGGGCGGGGGCAAATGTCCTCAACATCGAAGGAGAGCAATTCGTTAATGAACGGGAACCGAGAGATATAGAATCGTCCTGCTTCATCCGAGAGTGCACTGAAATTGGAAAGGGGATCCCAACGCCTGCCGGGAAGGTAGGCATCTGGTTGGACTCCCCGATGATCGAGATTCTCATGGGAGAAGGCGCCGTCAAAAGAGAATTTCCAGGCAAATTTATTTTGTTTAAGCGATTTGGAATTGATATTTCAAAGGAGCCGATGCTGGTTTATCCCACCCTTCATTACCAGAACGGAGGTTTGGAATATAACAGCCGTTGTGAAACATCCGTCCCAGGATTTTTCGCTGCCGGCGAGGTTTCGGGTGGAGTCCACGGTGAAAACCGGTTGATGGGAAACTCCCTTCTTGATGTCACGGTCTTCGGCAGGATTGCAGGAGTGAGTGCATCACTCTATGCGAAAGAGAAGGCAAAAGATGGAAAATTGAACCTGGACCATGTCCGAAGATATCACAGGGAGTTAGAAGAGGCGGGGATCATCACCGATCGAGTCGCTCCAATGCTTCTTCCCGATTATTCCAATCCCAATGTTCGGGAACATCAGTTGACCGCTCATTATTTGGGGACGATCCGGTAAGCCTCCATTTCACCCTCTTTAGAAAAGAAGAAAAATTAAATAAAAAGTCCCCCTTTGAGAAAGGGGGACTTTAAGAGATTTTAAAAGATGGTTAGGACTATGATGGTTTTGGTCCAGGGAGCCATGCCTCCAGATTGAAATCACTCCCAAATGGATTGACAAATTTCACACCTTCGATCATCACGCCATCCCCAAAATCCTCACTGAGCACGATAGGAATCTGGTTCAGTCTGGCTGAAGCCCAAACCTGTGCATCCCAATAAGTCATATGATAGGTACGGGCCCCGCGGATAGCCTCCAGAACAATCGCTCCGGTGATATCTAATATCTCCCACGATAAAAGATAATTCTGAATACGGATATAGGCTTCTTCGATGGTCAACGGGGGTCGTAATTTCTTTGTCACATTCACGAAAAATTCGGCCAGAACCTGTGGTGTCAAAACTCCCAGATCATGTTCTACCAAACGGTCCAATAAGGTTAAAGCTAAGGGCTGTTTGGCTGTCTCTCCACGGTCATAAGCGTAAAGCAGGATGTTTGTGTCTACCAGGATTCTACCGGCCATAACGCATCAGCCTTTCTTCATAAGCATCCTCACGCCTCCATTGACGGCCTCCTAAGGTAGGACCCTTAGCCATACGCTTAGTAATGAACGCTTTCTCCCTCTCCCATGCTTTTTTGTCTTTGGAACCCAAACGAACAGAGATCATCTGTCGATCAATGGCCCGTCGAATGACTTCTGCTTCCGTAATACCTAAAGCCCTTGCCTGCCTTTTTAGATTTGTTTCCTGACGTGATTTAATATAAACTTGCTTTCGAACCATTCGAGGCATATTTTTATCTCCTCTGGCATATTAACTACATCACAATATACATCATAGCATAGGGTCTGTCAAGAAGGGGCATAATATGCAGGGCCATAGCAGAGAACGCCAGCTCATCGCTCATTATTTGGGTACGATTCGGTAATTCATTCCTTGCCCTCACAAAAAATCCCCCTTTGACCTTTTTATCCTGCCAGAGGCAGGCAAAGTGGGACTTAGGGGGATTTCCAATTAAAGTTGTTTTAGAAACTACGTCCCCTTTCCTATGAATACCGAACGACGCTGAAACGGGAATGGGCGGTGGAGAAGATCAGGTCTCCTCGAGCCAAGAGAAAACTTCCGGTGGTTCTGGATCTTTCGGAGGTACAATCCCTCTTTTTAGTGACGAAGAATCTCAAGCATAAGGCGATCCTGATGATGACGTATTCTTCGGGATTGAGAGCGAGCGAGACAGCAAGCCTTAAGCTAACCGATATCGATAGTAAACGAATGATGGTCAGGGTCAGTCAGGGCAAGGGAGGCAAGGATCGTTACTCCATTTTGTCCCAAACGGCCCTGGAGCATTTGAGGCAATACTGGCACAAATATCGCCCCAGGGAGTGGTGACGGAAATTGGGGACATCCTATATTGCCCCTGTCAAGAGGATAAATTAAAAAATTTTTTAAAATTATATCCT
>PEUO01000070.1 GCA_002780715.1 Deltaproteobacteria bacterium CG03_land_8_20_14_0_80_45_14 | reverse complement strand
TCTGTCCCCTGTCCAATTTGCAGACCGCCGAGGACTAGGCCTTTATTTCCTGCCTACTATTTATTATGACACAGTCTCCGAGGGGGAGAGGGGAGGGTGGGGGGAATGAAGTTTATCGTAGATCGAATGCTTGGAAGGTTAGCTAAGGAATTGAGGATGCTTGGTTACGATACCGTTTTTTACCGCGGAGACAATGCTTATCAAATGATAAAATTGGCTCGTGAGGAGGATCGGGTGATCTTGACTCGAAATACCAAACTCATTCCTAAGAGATCAGAGGATCGCCTCGTCAGGATCATGGAGGACAAAACTCCTCTCCAGTTGAAAGAGCTCATTCAAAAGAAAGTCATCTCATTGTACGAGGAAAACCTTTTTTCCAGGTGCCTCCTCTGTAACATTCTCCTCGATAAAATCCCACGGGAAGAGGCAAAAGGAAAAGTTCCAGATTTCATCTTCTATCAACAGAAAGAATTTTCCCGTTGTCCACGGTGTCTGAGAATCTATTGGCGAGGTTCACATCAGGAGAACATGCAAAAAAAGGTGAAAGAACTATTTGGTTGATTTGGTCTATCTGAACAAGAAAAACCAGAGATGCGCATTATCAGTGGAACATCAAGGGGGCGAAAATTAGTGACACCAAGAAACCATTTTCTTCGCCCCACCTCTGACCGGGTGAAGGAATCTCTCTTCAATATCCTCAGAGAGGAAATGGGAGGGAAGGTTGTTCTGGACCTCTTCGCAGGCACAGGAAATTTAGGGATCGAAGCTCTGAGTCGGGGGGCGAAGAAGGCCATTTTTGTTGAAAAGGGAAGACAGGCCTTACGACTCATTCAAAGAAATCTCACTCAATTCGGGTTAGAGGAACAGTCTGAAATCCTTCCCAAAGATGCAAACCGAGCGATTGGAATTCTCAAACAGAGAGGGGAATGCTTCGACCTGATCTTCATGGATCCTCCTTATGAGAAGGGATTGATCCAAAAAACCTTAATGCAATTGAACTTCCATCAGATTTATCACAAGGACTCCATCCTGGTCATCGAACATAACCGGCGGGAACCCCTTCCCTATATCATGGATGGATGGAATCTTATTCGCCAACGACGGATTGGAGACACCGTGATTTCTTTTTTAACCCCTCAGAGAGAACATCACACAACCGAGGTTAAAATAGAATCCTGAAGCCGTTTCTCCCTGCTCACAACAGGGCATTGCCAATATAGGGGGTGTGGAATGGAAAAAAAGAAGAAAGGAGAGGATAAAAATATGGGAAAAGTGGCTATCTATCCAGGTTCCTTTGACCCCATTACCTATGGTCATATCGATATCGTCGAGAGGTCACTTGAGATTTTTGACAAAGTGATCATTGCCATCGCAGAAAATGCAGATAAACGCTCCCTCTTCTCCGTTCAGGAACGTCTTCAGATGGTGAAAACCATCTTCAAAGATACACCCAATGTCCTCGCGGATAACTTCAAGGGACTTCTCGTCGATTATGTGGCGAAGACCAATGCTAAGGTCATTCTAAGGGGCCTCCGGGCAACCTCCGACTTCGAATATGAATTTCATATGGCTTCCATGAATCGAAGCCTCAACACCCATCTAGATACCCTCTTTATGATGACTAGTAAGGACTATTTTTTCGTCTCCTCCAGAACGATCAAAGAGGTTGCCAGATTAGGGGGTGGAGTTGAGGGATTGGTTCCCGACCTCGTCGTCAGGCGACTAAAAGAAAAGTTCAAGCTCCCTGTCAAAAAAAAGAAACAGATTAGTTGGGACGATTAAAAAGAAAGGGTTCCAGGTGTCTAGGGTTCAAGGGTTCCAGTATTAAAATTTTATTTAATCTTTCTTTTGAACACTTGGCCACTGGAACCCTGGAACCCTGGAATCCTCGACCCCTCCCTATGAAAAAATTGATCCTCTGTGATTTTGATGGGACGATCAGCGTTCGGGACATGGGCTATGTCCTGGTCAATCAATTTACCTTGGGAAATTGGGAAGCGATCGACCGGGATTTCCGCGAGGGAAAGATTGGCTCAAAAGGGGCTTACTCCCAAATTTCAAAAATCCTTAAGGGGGATGAGTCCGCCATTCTTCGTTTCGTTCAAGAGCATTCCGACATCGACCCTTCCTTCTCTATTTTTTACCGCTCTTGTCGTGAGAAGAACATCGATATTAAAATTGTCAGCGATGGTCTTGATTTCTATATCAAAAAGATTCTGGAAATTCACCACCTCTCAGAAATCCCCTTCTATGCCAACCGTACCCATTTCCGGGATGAGGGAAGCATAGACATTTCTTTTCCTCACTCCGAGGAAGAGTGTGGTCTTTGCGGGACCTGTAAAAAGAAGCTCATTCAAATGCACCGAAAAGAATATGATTCCATCTTTTTCATCGGAAATGGCCTTTCCGACAGGTGTGCGGCTCAAGAAGCAGATTTCGTCTTTGCTAAAGATTCCCTCTACACTTATTGTATCGAACAGGATATCACCTGCCATTTTTTTAAGGACTTTCGGGAGATTCTCGATGACTTGAAGAAGCAGATCCGTGGAATTATCTTTGACCTCGATGGAACATTGATCGAATCTTATGAGGCAATCTATCTTGGGCTGAAAGAGTGTCTTCAATATTTCGGGAAGGAGATCTTTCCTTTTCGCGATCTTAAAAAATATCTAAAGGCAGATTTAGAGGCGACACTTTCCCAATTCTTTACCCTTGAGGAGGTCTTAAAAGGTATCCCCATCATGAGAAAAAAATATGAGGAGATCTATCTGGATAAAACTCACTTTTTAAACGGGGCCCAAGAGGTTCTAAAAGCGCTCCATTCCGAGGGGGTTATTCTGGGTATTGCTTCAAACAAATTAGGTCGTTTTTCGAGAGGGGCTATCCTGCATTTGGGAGTGTCAGACTATTTTAAATCCATCATCGGCGCTGGAGATGTTTCAAGAAACAAGCCTTTTCCAGATATGATCCATACCGCTTTAAAGGAGATGAACCTTTCCCCAGAGGAGACGATCTTCGTCGGGGATACCCTCACGGATATTCAGACAGGAAAACAGGCAGGAGTTGATGTTTATGCCCTTCCTACTGGATTCTATACAAAAAAGGAACTCTCTCAAGAGAAACCAAGACGACTATTAAAAAACCTCCAAGAACTCGTCTGCGTTGTCCTACATTCCCTTTCATAAACCTATTTAATTTTTAACCGATAAAAAGGAAAGGATCGTTTATTCCAAAGGCAGAGAAGATTGCGCCGGAGGGTGAGTTTTTGTTGCAACGGGTAATGAGATAGGGTCATGAATATTTCTTCAAAACCTGTTGGGCAACTGTTAATCCGCCGAAGATCTCTCCCCCCAGTCCCCAATAGGGGAAATTCTCTTTTCCAACGAAGTAAATGTTTTTGGACATGCTCAAGGGAACCATTCCTTCCCTCCAATAAAAATTAGAAGTCGCCTCGTAAAGAAAGTTTGAATAAGACCATCTGGGAACATGATCACTGGCCCACTGGAAATCAACAAATTCGATGTAATCCTCAAGAAAAGGAAAGAGATGATATAGATGTTTCATGATTCCTTGCTGGTAATCGACCAGAAGGGTCTGTTCCCATTTTCTCACATCCATGAGGCTTTGGACAGTAAGGGCCCTCCTACCTTCCGGCGCCCTGGTCTCGTCTCCTTTCGGACTAAGGGAAAGGAATAGGACATTTCCATCATCGTAGGGCTTTTCAAGATCCAAAATGGAGATAAGTAGATCCTTCATTCCTACCGGAATAACTTTTTCGCGGATCCCTAAGAATAAAGGGATCATCACATATAAAGGTTTGATTTTGCTCCCCCACTTTAATAACTCCTTCCCTTTTTTACCCAGGAGGGATGAAATACGATGGAGGGGAGAATTAAAAATGAGAAATTGAGACTGAAATACCTTCGGGTCCTCTTCAAAGGATAGAGTGAACCCCTTTCCCCACACTCGATTTACCTTTTTCACTCTATCGATTTCTTCGATTCTCCCCCCAGATTGTAAAAATTGATTTAAAATTTCTTTTTCCAGTTTTTCTAAATCAAAATCTGGATTCAATTCATTCGCCTCATCGAATAAAATGTGAGCGGCTAAAGAGATAGGAAATCGATCTGAATAAAGATTCCCCCAAGAGATCAGTTGAAGTTGGATGAATTCTCTAAACTCTCTCGAAAATGGAAAGAGCTTCTGGTCTATTGTTTCGTTCGGGAAGAGCTTGAATGGAAAATATTTTTTGAGGAAAGAACGTTGTCGAAGGGGAAAAAATGGCGAAGAATTTTTCTTTTCATTCGCCTTTTGTGAAAGACGCTGGATTTGATCCAGTTCATCATAAAATTCTTCAATCTGAACCGCCTCTTTTGGAAATTCCCTCTTCCATTCATTCTGGGATAGGGAAAGCTGAGAGAAAATGTCAATCCTTGACTTAGGAAGGACCACTTGAAAGGGGGCTCTCTGCTTTGATTTGCCCGAAATGATCTTAGCCCGCTCCCTCTCTTCTTGTGTCCCTGCCAGTAAAGGAAGGTTCATTACCTGAGAGATTTTTTTTAAAAGGCTATGCCTTAACCGTTTTTCTGAAAAGTTTGAAAAGGGTACAAAACGGTATCCTTTTATGGCATAGGAGGGTTGGTATCCTTTTTCTCTCAGTAACAAGACGGGGTGGTTATTTTTTGACAACAAGGTCCCCGCCACCAAACCACCCAAGCCAGAACCTAATACGATCGCCTCTTGCTCATTTCTTGGCCGTTTCATCATAATCTCAACCTCTTCCTTTTGACATTGGCCAGCGGAAGCTTGCGGATGGTCTTGGTAATTGTTTGCGGATCATGATAATACTGGATAGGTTAAATGAGGGTGACGATACGATGTTGGAAAATGAAGGGTCAGACAAATTCGATTGCCTCTTGTTCCCTCTCTATCTTTCCCACCTCGCCGATGGTAAAGGCCTTCTCGCCTAAAGAATTAAGCCTGGCTAAGATATCCTCGACTTCTTTAGGTCTGACGATAAGAATCATTCCAATCCCGTTATTAAAAGTGCGAAGCATCTCCTCCTCAGAAATCTTCCCTGTTTCCTTCAAAAAGGGGAAGATAGAAGGAATCTCCCAGGTGCCTTTGTGGACAATCGCTTTACAGCCCTTTGGAATCACTCTCGGAAGATTCCCCGCAATCCCCCCGCCTGTGATATGAGCAATTCCACCAATATGGAAGTCTCGCATAAGGTTGAGGACTGTCTTGACATAAATGCGAGTCGGCCGGAGAAGCTCTTCACCCAATATTTCTCCAATTTCTTCGATTCGCTTTTCCAGGTCCATTTTATGTTGATCGAGAACCAATTTTCTTACCAGAGAGTATCCATTGCTGTGGAGACCACTGGAGGCGATCCCAATCAATTTGTCCCCAACAGTCACACTCGATCCATCAATCAATTGAGCATCCTCTACAATGCCTACGGCGAAACCAGCCAGGTCGTATTCCCCCTCTTTATAAAATCCTGGCATTTCAGCCGTCTCTCCGCCGATGAGGGAACATTCAGCTTCGATGCACCCTTTAACTATCCCTGAGACCACCTTCATCGATTTTTCGGTGTCCAGTTTAGGGGTGGCAAAATAATCCAAGAGGAAAAGAGGTTTTGCCCCACTGACCACAATATCATTTACACACATCGCTACCAAATCAATCCCGACGGTATCATGGCGATCCATCAAGAAGGCGATCTTCAGCTTGGTCCCTACCCCATCGGTAGAGGAAACGAGGATTGGTTTCTTATAACGTTCCAGATTGAGAGAGAC
>PEUO01000138.1 GCA_002780715.1 Deltaproteobacteria bacterium CG03_land_8_20_14_0_80_45_14 | reverse complement strand
TTACGATAAAGAATTTACGCTATGCGCTTTGCGCTATGCTCTATGCGTTGTGTTGGTATGTGAAAGGTGAGGGCGATTAGAATACTAATTCACATTTCAAGACCTGACACCATGACCCATGATTAAAGGCCGGATCAAGACAAAATCAACCGGAGATGCTGCCTCCAGGCTTTATAAACATGGCGGTCTTTCTTTAATGGAAATGCTGGTTCCCTGGATCAAAATTGAACCAATCTAATACTGTATATCTTCCAATGTATTCCTTCCTCCTAAGCAGGGGAGAGTGTAGGTGGGAGCCTCTAATTTCAATTGAAATGAGGGATATTGAGAAATGATGACTCTTCGCCAGTTTTCCCTTAAACCAGAATCTATTCTATCATCAACTTCTTGGTATCTGGCTGACTTAGGTGAAGCCCGCGGCAAACAGGATCTCTTCACAAAACAGTCTCCTCAGAAACTGAAAGTCTTGCGTGAGAACGCAATGATTGAAAGTGCGGTCTCTTCAAATCGGATTGAAGGAGTTACTGTTGATCAAGCCCGCATTCGTACACTCGTCTTCGGGAGACCGGTGTTGCGTGACCGGGATGAAGAAGAAGTGCGGGGTTACCGTGACGCGCTCAAACTTATTCACGAACAAGGTAAGAGTCTACCTGTGTCAGAGGAAACTATTTTGAATTTCCATCGGTTGTGTCGTGGTGATATATGGGATGCGGGGAAATACAAAGAAAGAGATGGCGATATTATCGAAAGGTATGCCAATGGTCGGGAGCGGATAAGGTTCAAGCCTGTTGAGGCAACCAAAACCCCAACCTTTATGCATGACTTGATCGAAATGTGGGACCATTGTATTTTTGAAAGATGGGTGCATCCTCTTATCGCTATGGCAGCCTTTAACCTTGATTTTCTTTGCATCCATCCATTTAGGGATGGAAATGGTCGAGTTTCACGTCTATTGCTTTTACTCCAATGCTACCACCTGGCATATGAAGTTGGCCGTTACATAAGTCTCGAACGGCTAATCGAGCAGAACAAAAACCGCTATTATGAGACATTGGAACAGAGTTCCGACCGCTGGCACGATGGCAAGCATAACCCCTGGCCTTATATTAACTACGTTCTTTATACTCTCAAAACTGCTTATCGAGAGTTTGAAGAGAGGGTTGGGCAGATTACTTCTCCCAAAGGCGCTAAGACCGAACTTGTACTGAGTGTTATTCGGAGGCATCTTAGTCCTTTTCGGATTTCCGACATTCAGAAGGAATGTCCGGGTGTAAGTTTGGACTTAATCCGTTCAGTGTTGAAGAATCTACGGTCATCTGGGAAGGTCAAATGTCTCGGCAGGGGACAGAGCGCTGAGTGGGAGAAAACGGCAAAATGGAAATAGGTAATATCCAATGAATTAGGTAGTGAATTAGGTATTTAATGTTATGCTTTCCCTTTTGTCTTCCCGTAACAATATTTCCCCTCCCCATTGATGGGGGAGGGCGAGGGTGGGGGTGAAGAGGACTAAAATGGGAGCGAATAGGATCATGGGGCGATTAATAGGATCACGAAATGGAATTATGACCCTATTAAAAGGTGATAATAACTGATAAACATGATAATAAACGTGATAACAAGGGACTTAAACGTGGTAATAAGCGTAGTAATAATTTGGACAAGATTGTAGGGCCCAATAGCAAGAATTAATCATCCTCAAACTGAAATGTATCATCATCAACCTCCCCTGGCGCCTGCCCGCCGAACCTGACTTCGCCGAAACGCTACGTGCAGGCAGGCAGGTTCTTTGGCAGGCGGGGGAGGGGATTCACCCTGTTAGATAGAGGATTTCTTGAATAACAGGGCTGGATAGACAACCTTATCTAACAGGGTGAAAGGGAGGGGGAAATTCGCTCATATTCAGAAAAAAGAGGTCTTTCACCTGTGCAACATCCGGGACAATAATGGGAAGTTTTTCAAGAAGATCACCCCCTCTGACTTGAAGAGGTATCAGGATGCTGAAAAGAGATGGGAAAAGGAGAAAGAGAGTCTCCCATACCCCAAGAGTGAAATACCAGAAGGATTCAATACAAACCAGATGATAAAACACAATTATAAGTACTGGTATCAGATGTTTAATCCCAGGCAGTTGCTTTGCCTGAGTACTTTGCTCAAGGCTATTGGAGAGGAAGAAGATCAGACCTTGAAGGAGATGCTATTAAGCGCTTTCTTCAGTCTTCAAAATAATGTTAGCGATTTTTGTTCTTACCGTAAGACCGTTGGCGCATTAAGGCAGGTATTTGCAAGACACGATTTTCCACCCAAAAATGCTCCTTGTGAAAATAACGTTTGGGGAACAAGCGTTGGGATGGGTTGCTTTGAAACCTGGATTGAGGTAATAATATTAGGAAAATCTTTTTTAAAAACTCCGTGGGACTACTCTAAGGATGAAAAGGAAAAGTTAGGTGTTAGGAAAGAGAAAGGATTCAGATTTGAGGATTCATAATATGTTTCTTAGGTTCCCCCTTACGCCTCACTACTTGCGCCCCACGTCTTACGATAAGAAATTTACGCTATGCTCTATGCGCTCTGCTCTATGCTGTATGAAGATGGCGCAGGATAGGATGGAAGGATGTCTGCAAGCTGTGGCTTGAGGAGCGCACTCCAGAACAATTGAAAGGTGAGGGGAGTGAGTAGTGTAGACTCGACACCCAATCTGTTGCATTTGTGACGGGGATTGTGGCCGAGCGGCAGATGATGTAAGAGCTTAGATCAAAATATCAAAACTGATAGGCACGCTCTGCACGTACGTCCCTCATTTCGTCCTTTATGCGCCATGCGCTCTTCGCTATGCGAGGTTCTGTACACCTTACGCCTAACGCCTTACGACTTACGCTTCGCGGTAGGGTATTTACGCTATGCTCTATGCGATAGGTTGGCTTGAGGGAATGTACCCCGGAACAATTGAAAGGTGAGGGGGAATGAGAAAGGGGTGGTCCTCTTTATTGGAAATATGAAAGACAAATCCAACAAACGCTTATGATACTTGGGAGAACTTCTAACTTAATAAGACTTGCCCTTCTATTTGGTTCTGGTATTTCAATTTCAGCAGGAATGCCACCGGTTGATAGAATAACGGAGAAAATCCTGACTGGAATTGGTGTAACTCATGGAACAGATGAGGCTTACCATCTCGACGAATCCTTAAACAGTAGTTCATGGGCTCTGGACGAATATGTTTCAAGGGTCCTGAAATTTCTGTCCATTTTGAAAGCTGAGATTGATCTATATTATCAAAGACATCAGGACCTCCATACTGCAAATTATGAGGACCTATATTATGTTGCAAGCCAAATTCATGACAGCGAAGTAGGAGAGTATGATAATCCAGCAGTCCAGCCATTTATAGACAAGATTTTACCTGCCATTCAACCCCTTTTGGAAGGGAAGGAAGGCGAGATCAGAGAGAAATTGCAACTTCATGAAATCGCAGGGGAGGCAACAGATTACATCCGGGACATAACATGGCACTTAATCAACAAGGAACCAACCAAGATTGATCACCTAAACAGCCTCAAAGAAATATGTTCAGATGGTCAAGTTTCGGGCGTCGATATATTTACGCTCAACCATGACACTGTGTTGGAAAGGTATTTATCGAAAAATGGCATCCTATTATCTGACGGTTTTGGAAAGGCAGTTAATGGCGTCCGCTACTGGGATCCGACTTTATTTGAATCTGGACCCCCCAAGGTTCGGCTCTTCAAGTTACACGGTTCTATAAATTGGTTTAGATTGAGACCACATGGGGGTGGCTGGTCTGACGAATCAATTGGAATTCCATTAGAATACGATTTTTGGCATACAACTAATCCAGCAGGTGAAATGCAACTACCAGTTGATGGGCGACCCATGTTCTTAGCGGGTACGTTCAATAAGATGCTACAGTACACAAGCAGTATCTATGCTGACCTCTTTTATCAATTCTATCGTTCATTGTGTCAAACTGATCGGCTAATCGTGTGTGGATATGGTTTTCGAGACAAAGGCATAAATATGCAGATAAAGGAATGGATTTACTCATCTTCGGATAAGCGAATAATTGTAATTCATCCTGATCCAAACAGGCTTAAGAATGGAGCAAGGGGAGCAATTTCGAATCATTGGAATAATTTATTAAGAGATCAGAAGTTGGTCGCTGTTTCCAAGGGAATTGAACAAACTGCGTGGCAGGATATTAAGAGTTTAATTTAAAAGGATGAGGATAAAAGCGTTGTGACACTGTCTCCAAGGCAAGAAAATGCAAAAAATAATGGGAAGATCTATACCTCTCGCTTGCAGAAAGGCGGGGCTGTGCTTGATGACATGCGCTTTCTAGTTCGGAGCTGGAATGATGAGGCTCCCTGGGACGAGCAGCGTCAGCGCATGATTCTAGAAAATGTCTTAGGTAAAAAGACTCGATCCCGTGCCCTTGATGTTTACCAGGACTTGTTTCTACCGAGGTTTCTAAAGGGGAATCCCGAGTCGGCATGGAAGATCGTCCGGCTCTTAGAAGATCGAAATCTCCCTGTAGAAATTCTCAGGCCTGTTTACTATTGGATAACGGCGCGTTCGGAGCCGTTGCTTTATGACTTTGTTTTAGATGAAATCGTGCCTCGAAGCAAAGGGCATGACATTTCGGTAAGGATGGACGAAACAATCGGATGGATAAGAAGGAAATTATCAGAAGTAGGCCGGTTCTGGTCGGATGCGGTTATCCTTCGGGTGGCTCAAGGGCTTCTTGCAGCCTTAAGGGATTTTGGTTTGCTGGAAGGAAGTTCCAAAAAGCGAATTGCCCCAGTCTATTTGCCGGTCGAAGCCTTCTCTTATATCGCTTTCCTTTTATATGATTTGGGGAGTTCTGGGGAAAGTCTGATAGTCCATCCTGACTGGAGGCTCTTTTTAATGTCACCCCCGGTGGTTGAAAGATTATTCTTGGACGCTCACCAGAATAAGCTACTTACCTACCAGGCAGCAGGTAAAATCCATCGGATAGAGTTTTATGCAAATAATTTGGAGGAAATGGCCAATGTTATCTCTGGAAGAACAGTTAAAAACCCTTGAGGAGGATCTCACAAGTAGTCCTTTAAGGATAAGTGCATATCACGATCTTCCCTTTGCCATTTTCCACTACGATCCTTGGGATGAGTACCTTTGCCGAAGACATGTCCGTCTATTAGCTATATCGCTTGAGCAGAACCATTCGAAAAAGGTCATCTTCGTTTCCCTTGCCAAAATTCTTTGGAAGGTCATTCGAGAAACAGAGGGGCTTGAAGCTATCATTTCTGAGGAGCGTCAGTTTGGGTTTGAGCGCACACAGCAAACCGTTTTCAAATTATTATCGGACGCTGACTTCATGCCCTTTCCCGATCAATTACAAAATCAGATGAAGAACCTAAACCCGGAAAAAGATATAGTGTTTCTTGTCCGGGCTGGTGCCTTGGCACCCAACATATACAGATGCTCAGTGTTGTTAGATAGCATGCACAGAAGAACGATGGTTCCGATTATTCTGTTTTATCCCGGGACTGCAGAAGGAAAAACAGATTTACGGTTTATGAACATGCAAGATAGGGCAAATCTTGGAATATACAACTATCGGGTAAAGATTTATGGAGGAAACTGATGAAATCCATTAGAAGCCTTTTTGCCAAACCCATCGAGCGAAAAATTGAAGAGGTGATCAAGGTTGACCAGGCAGACGAGCAAACGGTCTTAAGCGAACTTGAGGAATACATTGTAACTGACTCAATCAAAGAGCACTTCAGCCTTGTCTATGATGAGATCATACAGGTATCTAAGAACCCCCGAGAAGGGATCGGGGTATGGGTCTCAGGTTTCTTTGGTTCAGGGAAATCCTCTTTTGCAAAAATTCTGGGTTACACCGTGGCCGAAAAACCTGTTTGTGGAAAATCAGCAAGCGACATCTTCAAAGAGAATGTTAAAGATACTAAGGTCTCCGGTCTTATTGGTGTTATCAATAGAACTCTTCCGACCCATGCGGTAATATTTGATGTGTCCATGGATCGTGGTGTCCGTACAGCAAATGAACGAATCACTGAAATTTTGTATAAGGCCCTTCTGCGAGAGCTGGACTATGCTGAAGACTTCGATCTTGCCGATTTGGAAATCACTCTTGAGGGTGACGGACGTCTTGATAAGTTCAAGAACCTTTTTGAAAAGATGCACGGGAAACTCTGGAAGACTCGCAGAAAAGTAGGCCTTGGAATCAACGAGGCAAGCTCAGTCCTCCATGAACTTGATCCCAAAACCTACCCACAGGCAGACTCATATGCAAAATCCGTAGGATCAGGCCGTGCTGATATTTCACCGAATATGCTTGCCGAGAAGGCCTTTGAGTTAGCAGCAAGGAGAGTTCCTGGAAAGGCCCTCATTTTCGTCATAGATGAGGTAGGCCAATACGTATCTCGAAGCATCGATAAGATGCTAGACCTTATGGGGTTAGTTCAGGCTTTTGGAGTGGTGGGAAATAACCGGGTTAAGCAAAAAAAGGCTATTGCGCCTTTTTGGATCGTCGTCACGTCTCAGGAAAAATTGAATGAGGTTGTCGACGCCCTTGATTCAAAAAAGATTGAGCTAGCCAGGCTTCAGGACCGCTTCCGAATTAACATCGACCTGAAACAGTCTGATATTCCTGAAATTACCGGAAAACGTGTTCTCGAAAAGAATGGCGACGGCAAAAAGGCACTCGAAACTCTTTACAATGCCAATGAGGGCCGACTGAAGACATTCTGCGCCCTTGACCGAACAAGCAGGGATGTTTCGATTTCCAAAACTGATTTCATAAACCTCTATCCATATCTGCCATATCAGATTGAACTCTGCATCGATATCGTGGCTGGCCTCCGCCTTAAAAGAGGCGCTCATCGTCACATTGGCGGAAGCAATCGAACGATCATTAAACAAGCTCAGGAGATGATGATTAACCCGCGGACGATGCTTGCGGACGCATCAATAGGCACTCTTGTAACCCTCGACAAGGTTTATGAACTCCTCTATCTTGGTAACCTTCTCCCCAGTGAGGTGACCCGAGAGGTGGATGATATCCCCAAACACCTTCCTGGAAACGGGATGGCCTTAAAGGTGGCTAAGGCTATTGCCTTACTCGAATCCGTAAAAGACCTTCCTCGAACAGCCCATAATATCGCCGTTGTGCTTCATCCTTCTGTTGAGTCGAACTCCATTAAGAAAGAGGTTGAAGAGGCTATTAAAACCTTAGAGCAGGCCCAGATAATACGAGATTCAGATGAGGGCTATAAGCTCGTGACAGTTCAAGAAAAGACATGGGATACAACCAGGAGGGGAATTGAACCGAAGCCGGCCGACCGCAATCGCATCACAAGAGAACTTATCAAGGAAGTTTTTTCTGACCCAAAGGTCAAGAACTACCGCTACAAAAATCTGAGACAATTTAAAATGTCTCTCACGGTGCAAGGAGAAAGTGTTGATACCGAGGGCCAAGTGCTGCTTAACATCATGGTGGCAGAGGAAGCGGATGATTTTAAAAATCTTTGTCAGGAGGCCCGGGAAAACAGCAGTGCTAAGACAGAGGAGGGTTTTTGGGCAGTCGGTTTTAGTGAAGAGATCCATCAATTATACTTGGAACTTTTCCGTTCAAGAGAGATGGTCTCCATATATGAGCGCCTCGCCGCTCAGGGGAAGTTAACTCCAGAGGAAGCTTCCTGCCTTGCAGAAGAAAAGGTTCGGCGTGACCGTTATCAACGGCAACTGCGCACCAAGTTAATGGAAGCCATTCAGGCTGGCACTGGGTATTTTCGAGGGGTCCAACGAGATGCCTCGTCTCTTGGTAAAACCTTGCAAGAGGTGTTCCACCGGCTCTTGGATCAAGTTATTCCTCAGCTTTACCCCAAACTCGAAATGGGTATCAGGCCCCTGAAAGGTGACGAGGCTGAGAAATTTCTCACTGCTACTGGCCTTAATGCATTGCCCCCCGTTTTCTATGAGGGGGAAAATGGACTTTTTCTGGTAGCCAACCAAGGTGGCAAATATGTCCCTAACCTCTCCGCTGAGATCTGCAAAGAGGTGCTTGGCTATTTGGTTCGTGAACATAAGTATGGGAGCAAGGTTACGGGTAAGATGCTTGAGAATCATTTCGAGGAACCAGGCTATGGGTGGGATCGGGAGGTGATTCAATTGGTATTAGCTGTTCTCTTGCGTGGCGGAGCTGTCGAAGTGACTCACCAGGGCCGAAAATACCGAAACTATAATGATCCTGCATGTCGTGCCCCCTTTGCGAGCTTTCCTGCCTTTCGTGCAGCATCATTTGCCCCAAGAGAGCCCATAGATTTGAGGACTCTCGCCGACGCAGCACGCCATTACGAAGAAATTACTGGCAAGGAAGTTGACATTGAGGAAGGAGCCATATCCGAGGCCTTTAAGAAGCTGGCTGCTGGGGATCGCGATCTGTTGTTACCTCTTGTTGCAAAAATGAATGCTCTCAAGCTCCCTGGGGTCACCTCCATTCAGCAACATCTTGAGAACATAGAAGGCATCCTTGAGATGCCCCCGGATGATTGTGTAAGGACGCTTGCGGGTGAAGGTCGCAGTTACAAGGAAGCAAGGAAGCGTGCCACCAAGCTTGTTGAGACCACCACTGAAGAAAACATGCAGCTTTTCGAAAGGGCTAAGACTGTCTTAAATGTTATGTGGCCTGTTCTAAGTGAACACGAAACTGATGAAAAGACCCGGCAAAAAGCAGAGGAACTCGACTCGCTTCTTAAATCTGAAGCCTTTTTTGAATCTTTCGAAGCCATGAGACAGGCTGTGTCGCTCCTCACGACATTTTATTACGGGCTCTACCGGGATAAACACTCAAAGAGGACTGAAATCTATAATGAAGCGGTGGAAAAAGTCAAGGGGATGCCAGAATGGGTAGCCGTTACCCAAGATCAATCAATACCTACAGAAGATCGGGATTCCATCCTTGCTCCCTTAACAAAGCGAAGTGCTCACGACCTGAACCTTCAAGATGGAGCGACTGTTTGTCAGTTTTGCAAGGCAACAGTAGCCCAAATCGAGACAGATGTATCGGCAGTGGACGCCATCAAGGTCCAAGTGGTTAAGCGGCTTCAGGAAATTGCTGCTCCGGGAGAAAAGATAGAGAGAGTAAAGGTATCTTCCCTATTTATGGGAAAAATGGAAACACCTGAAGATGTAGAAGAAGCGATTAACCAACTTCGAGATTATTTGCTCAAACTGATTGGAACTGGCGCAAAAGTAATATTGGAATAGTCCCCTCCCTTTAACAAAGGGGACCCTCCGCAAGAATCTCCTCTCCCCTCGGTGGGAGAGGATGAAGGTGAGGGGGAATATGAAACCCGAAACTATATCAGCACTTCATGATTTTGCACTGAAGGCCCGGGAACTCCTCGAAAGGGAAGTAAATGAGCAACTGGAAGGGATCTATGGCTTCCCCCCCGATGGGAAGTTAGGGCCACCCCAAAAATATCGAGCACTCAAGGAACTTTCGGAGGCTCAGGAGACAAGGAAGCGAATCGAGCAGTTTCTGGGTGATGAGAAAGCCGTAGGCATAAGCCCCAGCGAGGCAAGGGACAGGCTCGTTAAAGAGGCAGCTTTCACCTGGCTCAACCGTCTTGTCGCTTTCAACATGATGGAAGCCCGCGGCCTAATCCGCCAGGCTGTATCGAAGGGTACCCAATCTAATGGCTTTTTGCGGTGGCTTACAGAACCTGGAAACGAGAAGGACTACGAGAAATACGAGCAAGGGGATCTACCTCAGAATCCCCTTGGCGAAGGTCCTCGGCAGGAAGCCTACCGACATTTTCTTCTCTGGCAGTGTACCCAATTAACCCGGGAGATCAAGGTCCTATTTGACCCCGAAATTCTTGTTAGCCGTCTTTTTCCCCGTCCCGGAGTCCTGGGTCAGATTATCGAGCTAATGAGTGCTTCAGAGCTGGAAGAGGCCTGGGCTCCAGGCAACGAAGAGACTATTGGTTGGGTGTATCAATATTTCAATGAGAAAGATAAGGAGAAGGTTTTTGACAAAATCTATACCCAGAAAAAGAAGATGGATCTCCGCGATATCCCAGCAGCAACCCAGCTCTTTACTCCCAAATGGATTGTCCGCTACCTCGTGGAAAACACCCTGGGCCGCCTTTGGCTCAGAATGCACCCTAATTCAGACCTCAAGAAGACCATGCAATATTACGTCCCAAAGGATAACGACAAGCAACAGATACCGATGAAGCAGGTCAAGGACATCACCTTCCTTGATCCTGCTTGCGGGACCATGCATTTCGGGCTAGTAGGTTTTGATCTCTTTTATGAAATGTATCTTGAAGAGATTGAAAAAGCCGGCAAACCGGGCTGGCCGGGAAAGGCCTCTTTAAGCGATAAATCGCAAATATCGGGTAGCATCATAGAGAACAATCTTTATGGTATTGATCTTGATCTTAGGTCAATTCAGCTTTCAGCCTTGACTTTGCTTATTAAGGCAAAGTCTAAATATAATGAAGCATCCTGGTCTCGGATTAACCTTACCTATACCGACATTCCAGAGTTTTCGGAGGCCACAATCAACCACTTTATTGACAAACTCCAAACTTCACATGAAGTTACCAAGAAAATTCTCCGGAAAATTTTACCTATTTTGAACAAGGCTTACTACTTGGGTTCACTGCTTAAAATAGAAAATGTAATTGAGGATTTCGTAGAACAGGAAAAAGTAGCACTTCGGCAGCAATTCCAGCTCCAATTATTCCCCGGAATGGATCAGAAAAAACAGACTGAATTGGCCCTGACCATACAGAAACGGATCATCTGGGAGCAAGTGGAAAAAGAGATTGTACAGGCATTTCGTCTGTTTGCTCAAACACACAAAGAAGCTGAAGGCGCGTTTGTGGCCAACGAATCCATGAAGGGACTGGGGCTAATCGATGCTTTAATCCGAAAGCACGATGTGGTGGTCTGTAATCCCCCATATTCTGGACGAAGAAACATGAATGAAGTTCTCAGAAAGGATTTAAAGACACTATATCCGAAAAAAGATGGCGACTTATATACAGTATTCATAGACCGTTGCCTTGATTTAACGTCAGAACGTAATAGCTTCTGTGGCATGGTCACTGTTCACTCCTTCATGTTCACCTCGTCCCATGAGGAAATAAGAAAAGAAATCATCAATAACACAGAGATAGAAACGATGGCGCATTTGGGAACGAAAACGGAGTTTGATGTGGCCAATAAGACGGCTCAAGGTTTTTCCATGTATGCTCTAGGTAAGATTCCAAAAGTGCCGCAAATCCAAGCCGCAGGTGTGTATTTTAGGTTAGTCAAGGAAAATGAGGAAGAAAAACATACCGCTTTTTGTTCCGCTCTTCGTGACTATCTCAATAACAAAGATTCCTTTTCTGACCATCATGTCTCCGTCTTGCAACAGGAAAGATTGAAGGTCATCCCGGGGTGGCCGTTTGTCTACTGGGTTAGTGAAGGGATAAGGAACTTATTTGCTCAAAGACTTTTAGAAAAAATTGGATATCCATGTGTTGGATTACAAACAGGAGACAATTTCCGTTTCCTACGATTATGGTGGGAAGTAGGAAATACTAAAGTCAAAATTGGGACTGCCTCCCATGATGAAGCTGAAAATTCTGGGTACATATGGTTCCCTTACATGAAGGGCGGAGAAGTAAAAAGATGGTATGGCAATCAGGAATATACGGTTAATTGGAGGAAATCTGGTTCCGAAATTAAGAACTTCTTTAAAGATGGTCGTTTAGCATCACGTCCACAGAATTTGGAGTATTGTTTCAGAGAAGGGGCAACTTATTCCTTTCTCACCGTCAGCAACCTCAGCGTCCGTTACCTTCCTAAAGGGTTCATTTTTGATGTTGCTGGGTCATCAATTTTCCCAAAGAGTGACAATGTTTTTCTGATACTAGGTATTCTAAATTCAAAATTGTCGACCTTTCTTATCAAACTTATAAATCCCACTGTAAATTATCAGGTTGGAGATTTGGCCCGCATCCCCGTCCCGGAGGCCTCCCAAAAGCCTGAATTAGCACAAGTCATAGAACAAAAGGTAAAGGAGTGCGTTCAGCTGAAAAGGCAGGAAGTCAAACATGAAGGAACGAGTTGGGAATTCACTTGTCCCCCTTCCTGGCAATCCGGCCCTTATAATGGTCTGACTCTTGAAAAAAAATTGGCCATCATAGAGACGGACATTTCCCAAGCCCTTTATCAACTCTATAATATTGACCCGACAGATATTAACCAGATCGAATTAGAATACGGGCCACTTCCCGGCAAACTGTCTAAGATAGATGATCTCGGTGATAAACGGTTAAAGATCATCGATAGGTTATACCTCGAAAAGCACGTTCCCGATGAAGTGATCGTGAAGGCGGATGTGAGCTTGGAAACTGAAGAGGCGGATGAAACCGATGAGGTTGAAGAGTCTTCAACAAAACAAGGGCGACAGAAGCGCTTCTTGACCTTCGAGGAGCTATGTTTAGCTTCTGGTTTTCATCCAGAAACCGTTCATGACTACATCGTGGCCAATAACTTGGAGCGATCAGAGGAACGTTACGAGCTTGCCGTGTCGTGGGTTTCCTATGCTACTGGTATCCTCTTGGGCCGTTTCAAACCTGGAATAAAGGGAGCATTAGGTTTTGGAATTGATAATGATGGGAGTCTTCTGTATCCTGAAAAGTTTGAGAAGCTGAGGAAACTTTCGGTTAATGACGGTACCATGGTAATGGACCCCGGACATTCTGATGATCTACCTACGCGTGTGGAGGAAGCTTTGCTCCTACTTTTAGATGAGTCTGAATACAAAAGGCTGATACAAACTCTCGGCGGAGACCTTCGCCGCTTCCTGGAGAAGGAGTTTTCCACAAAGTGGCATATTCCTTTATATAAAAAACGCCCTGTTTATTGGCTTCTCCAGTCGCCTAAGAAAACATACGGTATTTGGATCTTTCATGAAAAAATGACAAGCGATACCCTCTTTCGGATAAAGACCGAATATGTTGTGCCGAAGATAAATTTGCTTGAGAGTCAATTAGCCGAGTTGCGGAAAAAGAGGGACGGGTTAGCAGGTCGTGAGAAACGTAAGATGGAAAAAGAGATCGCTGAACTGACTGAAATACTTGATGATGTGAGAGAGTTTTTAAAACGGCTGAATTTTATTATCGAAGAGCGAAAGTATATGCCCCATATCGATGATGGTGTAATTATGAATATGGCACCCCTCTGGGAACTCATCCCTTCCTGGCAAGCTGAGCCTAAAAAGGTATGGGAGGCGTTGGAACGAGGGGATTATGATTGGGCACAACAGGCTATGGATCACTGGCCTGATCGGGTAAAAGAAAAGTGCAAGACAAATAAATCTTATGCCATAGCTCATGGGTTAGAATAGTGAAAGAAGTTTCTGACTATCAAAATCCCTCCCAACCTCCCTTTTCCAAAGGGAGGAGACGAAAAAGTTAAAGTGTCATCAATAGGTTTATATGGAAACTGCGATTCTTGAGAAAGAATCATTGACCGTTGAGTTTAAAAGTGACCAGAAACGGCTCTCCGACAGGGATTTGGTTGCTACAGTGGTGTGTCTTGCTAATACTGATGGAGGAGAAATCTACCTCGGCGTTGAAAAAGATGCGGTTGTGACTGGTCTCCATCATGAGCATCAGAATCCTACAGGTTTAACTGCACTTATTGGCAATCGTACGAATCCTCCTCTAAGCGTCAGAGTTGAAATACTTGAAATGCTTGGTAAGCGAGTTGCAAAAATCATCGTTCCCAAATCAAAGAGAATTGTATCGACCTCTGATGGAGTACTTCAACGCCGACGTCTTATGGCAGATGGGACTCCCCAGTGTGTCCCCTTTTATCCCCATGAATTTATTCAAAGGGAATCAGATCTGGGTCTACTCGACTATTCTGCCTTGCCAGTGGCTGAGTCAACACCAAAAGATTTGGACCCTCTTGAGCGCCAGCGGTTACGCCAGATGATCGAAAGATATGGAGGAGATAGAACTCTTCTTGCATTGAATGACGAAGAGTTGGATGGAGCCCTTGGTTTTATTCGCAAAGAAGCAGGTAGCCAGATTGTGTCAGTCGCCGGTCTATTGATGCTGGGGCGTGAGTCCCCCATTCGAGAACGTCTGCCAACCCACGAAGTGGCATTTCAAGTGCTGGAAGGAACGCAAGTCAAAGTGAATGACTTTTATCGAACCCCTCTTCTCCGGACTTTTGGACGAATCATGGATCAGTTCGAAGCAAGAGTTGAAGAAGACGAAATCCAGGTTGGTCTTTTCCGAGTGCCCATTCCAACCCTCGATAAACGTTCTTTCCGTGAGGCGTTTGTCAATGCCCTGACTCACCGGGATTATACACAACTTGGGTCAGTTTATGTCCGAATGGACAGTGAAGGACTCAGCATCAGCAACCCAGGCGGCTTCGTGGAAGGGGTAAGCATCAGCAACCTTCTGGTAGTGGAGCCTAAGCCTCGAAATCCGTTGCTGGCGGATGCAATTAAAAGAATCGGCCTTGCTGAGCGAACAGGAAGAGGCGTGGACTTAATTTATCAAGGATTGCTCCGTTACGGTCGCCCTGAGCCGGATTATTCACGAAGCGATAGTACTACTGTGATTGTCCGCTTAGCCACCGCAGAAGCCGATATTCCATTCTTGCGGTTGATACTCGAGGAAGAAAAAAGAGCAGGGATTCCAATTCAGATTGAGTCGTTGATTGTTCTTGCACGTCTTAGAAAAGAAAGACGTCTTGACTTGCCGACCCTTGCCAATGCTTTGCAAAGAGAAGAATCCAGCGCAAGGGCTTTATTGGAACGTCTTGTTGAAGCCGGGTTGGTTGAAGCATATGGCATTAAGAAAGGACGGACCTATACCTTAAGCGCAAGGGTTTACCGGGAACTTGGCCAAAGTTTCGATTATATACGACAAGCAGGGTTTAATCTGATACAACAGGAACAGATGGTTCTTCAATATGCTCAAAAACACGGCAGAATCACCCGAAAAGAAACAGTGGAGCTTTGCCGGGTTAGCGAGGACCAGGCCAGTCGGATTCTTCGTAAACTGGACGGCAAAGGGAAATTGAAATTGATAGGAAAGGGAAGAGGAGCACATTATCGAGTTCCTTAATCGTGCGAAAACACGCTCGCGCATTTTATAAACACGCTCACGTGTTTAATCACGCAAAAAACCTATTTCTTCAATTCTCGCAAGACCTAAAAAGGCTACCCATGGGAAAGATTTCGGAATATATTTTGAACTTGATCAGCAAACAAGTCGAGGCCAACGGGATTGTTGTTTGGTATGACCCAGATGAAGCATACAAGACCCTTATCGATAGGTTGAATATCCCCCAAACTACAGTTCTGCGCTTTGAAGATAGCTTTTTCCGCCTTCGAGAGCAGATTGAATCATCCCTGGAGTTTCTTGATGAGCAGGGACAACCCCGGCACGATTGTGGGATACCGCCAAGGTTAATAGTCTACGTCCCAACAGAACGAAGCAAGACTCATTATGCACTTGTGGAAGCAGAGGCTGCCGGTGTAGTGATGGAGCCGGGTGCAAAGCCTCTGGAATTGAATACCCGTCTTCGAGTCATTGCGGAGCAGGTTTTCAAAAAGATTGCACCGGAGAGTGCAGATGATGTTGCTCGTGAAGTCGATAAGGGCCTCTTGAGCCTTGAGGATCTCGACAAGCTTTCTAAAAATGTAGAAGGATTGAAAACAGGGACGGTTAAGCTCATTTTTGGCACTGCCTCGGCCGTTGAAGTGACCCTGGCCTTTGCAGCCTCCGAGGAGCATGATTCAGATATTCAAACGAAACATGCGATGACAGAGTTGACTGGGTTATTTCGGACACAGCTTGGAATAGACCTTGCTTCAGGTTCAAAACCTGCAGCTGCACGAAAAAAGCTCTGGCGGATTTTATTAGCTGCAGAGTTCCTCTCTAGTTTCCCTAAAGAGAAAAGACCGGATGCATTCTCATCTATATCCATTCCTGAAGAACCGGAAAAAATAGAAAGGGTGAAAGCTATTTGCAGCAATTGGCGTAATCGAGTGGATTTGCGGGCGACTTATGTCCAAGCATCGCAAGCAGTGGAACGAGAGCTTGGACTTGCAAAACTGGATCTGCCGACTGAAATTATAAACTCCTCGGATACATTCCCCGTTTTGGAGAAAAAACTTCTATTATTAGCCGAACAGTTTATTTTAGATGGAAAACCAACTGAGGCTTTGTCTCTGGCCGAAAAAAGGAAACAATCTTTCTGGTCATTACAGGAGCCGGCTTTCCAGCTCCGGTGGGCTCTTATCGAGAACAGCATCCGGATTCTGTTGGTCGGAGAAGCCGTCAAGAAATCTATCAAGACCGTCCCAAAGAAACCAGAGTCCATGGTGAGTTTCTATGCCGAAATAGGTGAACCATGGTGTTTCTTGGACAGGTATTACAGACACCTTGAAATGCAATATTCGAGCTACGACCTGGAATTAGGGCGTGAATACGATAGGTTGGAAGAAATGATCACCCGGGTTCGCCAGAGCTACACGACTACGGTACAGGAGTGCATTGAAACATTTACAAATGCCTTAGAAAGTGCAGATTTTCAAGTGAAAGATTTTCTTCCACAGGAAAATATTTATTCCCGTTATGTTGCTCCTTATCTTTCAGAAGGTTCAAAGCTCGCCTATTTCCTGGTCGACGCTCTTCGTTATGAGATGGGAAAAGAGTTGGTAGAGGGTTTGACCGATGGATTCGACGTCGAACTGCTGCCGTGTGTTGCTCAACTGCCAACCATTACCGCCATAGGGATGGCTGCTCTCATGCCCAATGCGGAAAAGGGGATGGAGTTGGTCGAGTCGGCAGGTGGAAAAACGGCCATCAATCTGGGTTCGGCAACGCTTAAGGACCGTACGAGTCGAGTGAAGTACTTTGAAGAATCGGTGGGTAAAAACGTCGCCTCCTTTAAGCTCAACGAACTTATTAAACCTTCTAAGAAAATGCTGGCTAAGATTCAGGAGGCTGATGTAATCCTGGTTACCTCGCAGGAGATTGACCGGTGGGCAGAGGAAGCAGAAGATGAGCAAGAGGCTCGGGTCTTCATGCAAGAGGTTTTGGACAAACTCCGCAAAGCCATTCATCGGCTCGCTTCTTTGGGCGTGAGGCAATTTGTCGTGACAGCGGATCACGGACATCTATTCGGGGAGACGATTGAAGGTGGAATGAAGATGGATCCACCGGGAGGCAAGACCGTAGAACTACATCGCCGTCTCTGGGTCGGCAAAGGTGGAAAAGCTGCAGAGGGGTTCCTCAGGATCTCTGCCAGCCAAATCGGACTGATGGGCGATCTGGAATTGGCCTTCCCTCGGAGTTTGGCTTGTTTCAAAGTAAAGGGTGGGTCAACGGGATACCTGCATGGGGGTATCTCCCTCCAAGAAATGGTAATCCCGATAATTACTCTGAAATCGAAAGAAACAAAACCTATTTCACCAGAGACAACATTGGTCACCTTGGCCATGGAAAAGCCTAAGATCACAACACGCTTCTTTTCTATTACTGCTACGTACAAGATCGAAGGGCTCTTTGGTCCTGAAGAAATAAGGGTGAGTGGGGTAGCTCGGGCTAATCGCCAGGATGTTGGGTTCGCAGCAATGGCTGCTTATGGCTTTGAAGAGGGAACAAAAGAGATTGTGCTAAGAAAAGATAAACCGAACCCTATTACCTTTATGCTGAAAGATGTTGAAGAAATTAGGAGTGTCACAATCCACGTCTATGAGGCCATCTCCCAGATCGAGTTGGCAAGGATGGAACATATTACAGTAGACATTACATTTTAATTTGGAGAAGGATAATGCCGCAACTTGATCAAAAAGTCACATCTGTATTTGCAGGGAAGGTGGTTCGTAAAGATCTGGTTAGAAAGATTAAGGTCGGAGCCAATGTTCCTGTTTTTGTTCTGGAGTATCTTTTAGGAAAATATTGTGCTACCGATGATCCACTTGCCATTGAAGCCGGGTTAAACGTGGTTAATACTACTCTGGCTGAAAACTTTGCGCGCCCAGATGAGGCAAATAAATCCCAGTCTTTCGTCCGAGAAAAGGGCAAGCATACACTGATAGATAAGGTGAAGGTCCGATATCTTTCTGAGCAGGATAAGTACTGGGCCGAATTCGTCAATTTTGGCCACAGGTTCGTTCATGTCCCGGAGAACTACATTCGACAATATGATCGGCTCCTTGTTGGAGGAATCTGGGCACAGGTCGATATAAGACACGAATTTGACGAGGAAAGCAAGGGAAAGCGCAGTCCATTCTGGATAGATAAGTTGCAGCCGATTCAGGTGGCCACATTTGACCTTGAAGATTACCGACAGTGTCGGAGATCGTTTACATCCGATGAGTGGATCGATTTACTGATTCGAAGTATGGGCTTAGAGCCCTCCCATTTTGAAAAAAGACTGAAGCTGCTCTTTTTGACTAGGTTGATTCCACTATGCGAACCGAACTACACTCTGGTGGAGCTAGGCCCAAGGGGCACAGGTAAATCCTATGCATATCAGGAACTATCGCCATATGCGATCCTTCTGACCGGACCCACTACTGTACCTAACCTTTTTTATAACATAGCCACGAACAAAATGGGTCTTGTGGGACTTTGGGATGCAGTGGCGTTCGATGAGGTAGCTGACCTCCAGAAGATGCCGAAAGAAGTAGTAACGACTCTCAAAACTTACTGTGAATCGGGCGCGTTTGCCAGAGGCAAGGAAGCCCTATCGGGCCATGCAGCCATTGCTTTCTTTGGCAATACCAACCAACCCGTTGAGGTTATGGTTCGCTCCTCCCATCTTTTTGTGCCGATGCCCGAAGTGATCAGGGAAGATATGGCCTTCTTAGACCGGATTCATTTTTACCTTCCAGGATGGGAAGTCCCCAAAATGGAGATAGTTTTTTTCACCAACCATTATGGGTTTGTGGTGGATTATCTGGCAGAAGCTTTGCGTGAACTTCGTAAGCATAATTTTACGGAAATGCTTGACCGATATTTTTCTCTTGGTTCCCATCTCAATGCACGTGATGTGAAGGCTATTCGGAAAACGGTATCAGGACTCATCAAATTGGTCTATCCTCATGGAGAATTTACAAGAGAAGAACTTGCTGAAATCTTGGAGATAGCTTTAGAAGGACGTCGAAGAGTTAAGGAACAATTGAAAAAGATGGGGCCTTTTGAATATCACCGAACATCGTTTTCTTATATAGACAATGAAACTCGGGATGAACGATATGTGGGAGTTCCCGAAGAAGGTGGGCGGGATTTGATGTCATCTGATCCTCTTGCTCCAGGGTCTGTTTATACGGCCTCGGTTGATGATCAAGGTAAGGTTGGCTTGTATCGATTAGAGGTGGGATGCTCTCCTGGCACAGGAAAGTTAAAGATTACCGGTGGAGTTGATACTCCGATGAAGGAATCCATCCAAAGAGCCTTTGCTTATATCCAGGCCCGGAAGGTGGATATGGGGATTGCCCAAACCTTTGTCACCACTGACTTCCATGTTGAGGCTGTGGATCTTTTGAGCAATAAAGTCTCTTGTGAGGCGGGTGTTGCGGTGGTGGTAGCCATTTACTCAGCTTTGAAAAAGCACTCAGGGCAACCAGCCCTCTTAATCTTAGGCGATATGAGCATTCAAGGCAATATTAAGGCTGTCCGTTCCTTATCTGAGCCATTGCAAGTGGGCATGGATAATGGAGCTCGCCGGTCTCTCATTCCAATTGAAAATAAACGTCATTTCTTAGATGTTTCCGCAGACATAGTAGAACGTGTCGATCCAATCTTTTATGGCGACCCGCTAATCGCCGCCGTGAAGGCTTTAGGGATGAATTAGAGAATCAAAGGGGCATCGGGGTCAGGTCTCAACATTCAACAAGTTTAGTTGTCACAGTACCCGCCTGATGAACTTGCAGATAAGTCGTTAGAAAAAATTAGAGTGAGGGGGAAAGGGGATCAAATTTGTGCAAAAAATAAATGATGCGGCGGAACCATGGGGACGTTCGTGCAGAGCGTGCTTGGAAGTATTAAAAACAAACAATAGGGTGGCATCCATAAAAAAGTTGGCCATGATTTTCCTGGCGAAACCTTCCGCGTCCTGAAAGAAAAAAACAGTGCAGCGAATACCGCACCGGCGCTTAATCTTGGAGGCGTGGGATAAAGTGGAGTTAGGAATCTGAATTCATTAAGCAGAGGTTTGAGGAGGTGGAGGATCGAATGGTCAACTTGTCATTTAAAAAATCTGAATTTTCTTATGAGCATAAACGTATATTAAAAGAAACTATTATTATGGAAAGAGGTCCGGGGACTATTCTAAGGGATTTTAATGTAATTCTTAA
>PEUO01000178.1 GCA_002780715.1 Deltaproteobacteria bacterium CG03_land_8_20_14_0_80_45_14 | reverse complement strand
TCTTCTCTTGATAAAGGTCAGCCGAATAATCCTTGGTCTTCTCCTGAATTTCTCTCAGGCGCTTAACCACTTCCTCGGCGCCCACCGGCATTGCACTCTTGACGGGAAGGGGGTTCAGAAGAAGAACAACGAGAATGAACAGCCAAAACTTCATGCTCTCCCCTCCTTAAAAGCAAAGATGGTTTTACTGACTCCGGGAAGAAGGATTTTTTTCAGGCTGAGACAGAAAAGCGCTTCCGAGAATCCTCCAAAAAGAATGGAGGCTGTTCGCTTTCCCAGATCGCTGGGGAGCGTGTATCCACCGATCAGGTGTTGGCATTTTCTAAACCCAATTCTCTCCAAACACCGCTGAATCATTTTCGGCGAGAAATCGGAGAGATGGGCAGGCAGATCGTATAAGCGATTCTTAATGCCGAGAAGTTGGAGAAGATTCTTGATGGGAGTGGTATGAGGATACCTCAACAGGAGGAACCCTCCTGGTTTTAGGACTCGATAGCATTCCCCGAGAAAGGCCATCGGGTATCGAAGGTGTTCGATCACATAAAATCCAGTGACCGCATCGAAATAATTATCGGGAAGACTTACTTTCTCCATAGGTCCAGGATGGATTGTCAGTCCTAAAACCTCTCTTCCATAGGCCACCGCTTTTTGGGAGATCTCGACACCCATGACATCCCATCCCCGATTCTTCATTTCTGAAAGAAAGAATCCAAAACCAGAACCCACATCTAACAACTCACCTTTTTCTTTATATTGTTGTATTAGGTTGGCTGCCTTTTTGAAAACCGGTTCAATCATCCTCTGCCATGATTCAATCGATGATTCTTCTTCCGGGAGATACTGCTGATAGAAACGAAATAGGGAATCGCTTGTTGGTCTTGGATTGAGAAAGACGAATTGACATGAGAGGCATCGAACCATTTGGAAGGAACCTTCCAGGTGGAGAGGTTCTCCTCTTGATCCTTCGCAGATGGGACAGTTAACTTCCTCCATTTCAAAATCCATTTTTATCTCAGGGAATTCCTCTCCGGCGTCCGACAGCGTAGGGAACGGTTTCAAACCGTTCCCTATCATCCTCACCAGAACAGCGTTCCCTTAAATTGGGAAAGAGGGTGATTAGGTTTCAGCGATTCGATCCACATCTCTACTGTCCGGGTGTAAAGTTTCCAACGCTTCAATCTCGATCGTTCTAAGAAGTCCCGACATTCCTCAATGGTATAAGAAGAATAGACCGATTCCAAAAAGCCTCTTCTTGCTTTAGGATGTTTTCCGAAAAAGGCTTTCCAAAGAAGATTAAAAATTCCGATGAACACAAAAGAGGCATCCCGATGAAAATCAACTATAACAAACGCCCCTTCCTCCTTCAAGGATCGGGCCGCCTCGTTCAAGAAGTCAACAGGACGGTTTAAATGGTGGATGGTGTTAATGCAGAGAACAAGATCGAGAGAATGATCTTCGACAGGAAAGGAGTAGGCCGAGCCAACCTCAAACTCAATCCTGTTGTTTATTCCCGCCTCAATGGCATTCCTCTTGGCAAGTTCGATCATCACCGGGGAGAGATCAATTCCCTTAAATCGAATTTCTGGAAGGGCTTTTGATATAAAGATGGGAAAAACTCCAGGGCCTGTTCCGATATCAATGGCTCTTCCTTTCTCAACCCCTTTGGCCGACACCCGTTTGAGAACCCTCTGACAAGGAATCCCCATATATCGTTTGGCCATGAGGTTGTAATATTCCGCCAGCTCTTGATCTTCTATGATACCTGATTCTGGGATGCGCTCCTTCATATGCCTTAAGTGGCCTTCAAAGGATTCCAGGGTTCTTGGGTTCAAGGGTTCGAGTGTTTAATTCAAGAACTTTACTAGACCCTTTGGCCACTTGACTCCTTGAACCCTTGTCTTTTAGCCAAAACAAGCGTCCCCTCGGCCACCGATTCTTCTCCCACTCTGGCCAGAACCTTCACCTTGGCCAAGTTAGAAAATATATGTAAAACTTCCGCTTCGATGATGATTTGATCTCCTGGCATCACTCTTCTTTTCAATCGAAATTCTTCAACCCTCGCCAATACCGGAATCCCTTCTTCTTCCTTTTCAAATGATGACTGAAAAGCTATCCCTCCAGTTTGGGCCATCGCTTCCAAAATCAAAACCCCTGGCATGACGGGTTCATTTGGAAAATGGCCTAAAAAATATGGCTCATCAATGCTTACATTTTTAAGGGCTATCGCCTTCTTTCCTTTTTCGATCTCGAGAATCCGATCGATCATTCGAAAAGGAAAAGCATGAGGGAGATTTTTTAAGATATCGTCTGTATCAATCATACTCATCATTAATGTCAAATGCCAAAGTTCGTACGAAGTGATGAGCCAAAGGTGAATCAATGTCAAATCAAATCCAAAACCCAATGAGATGCCGAAACAAGTTCGGCATGACGGGGTTGTCATTCTGAACTCGTTTCAGAATCCCATTTTGAACTTTGACATTCATTTTAAATTTGGATTTTGAAATTTGGACTTACAATTTCCTCCATAGTCTTTAAAAAAACCAAACTCTTGCTAAAGATTTTATTAATAAATGCCTAAAAGAGAGAGAGGAGCCTAAACATTCCTTTGGCAATACCCATCATGATGAAAATACCTATGAAGGAACCGGTCATCAGGAGAACTGTTCCTTCAACCCTTCCTTTTTTAAGAAAGAAACTAACGATGCTCGCTGAAAGGATTCCAAAACCCCGAATGGGAAGAGCAGAAAGCAGGATCAATCCCACATTCCCCAGGGACATCACCTTTTTTAAAATTGGCCTTTCATCCAAATGGGTCAAGAAATGATCTGTTTTATTCTTCAACCATCGTACGGGGAAGAAACTCCTGCTCGAATGTTCCAAAATGACGCCATACACTGGGATTTGAACATAGTCATAAGCCAGGGCCAGAGGAAAGTAGAGGAAGACAGGCATTTGGTACATGATGGCAAAAAGCACAGAGAAAGATCGCCCCAGGGTGAAGTGGATGAGAGTAAAGAGGAGAATTAATTTCCAATAGCTGGTTATCCATTCCATTCAACACCTATTAGGATAGATGAAAAACAATTTTTTTGTGAAATCCCCAAATGGAGGATCGTCTGAATCTCTCGATCCAATCTTTGATTGATAACATAATGGAGATCGCAGCTTGGATCCGAATTCAGATAATTGATGGTGGGTGGAACGAAGTCATTTTCCATGGAGAGCACATTGGCCGCCATTCTCATCCCACCGGATGCAATCGCTTCCCCCATCATTGACTTGATTGAACTGACAGGAATCTGAAGATATTGGGCTGGGAAAGTCTTTTTGATCCCTCTGGCCTCCAAGGCATCCAATACTTTAGATGAATTCCCAGCCCCACTGAGATAATCGATGGAAGTCCCTTCTCTCCCCTTGATTGCCATTTTAATAGAACGATCCAAATCTTCTGACCCGTCCCCTTTAGATGATTTCCCGACTAAACTATAACCTAAAATATAACCGTAAATCCTCACCCCCCTCGATCGGGCATGCTCCTCATTTTCAATGACCAATAATCCAGCGCCCTCTCCCAATATCAAACCGTTTCTCATTTTATCATAAGGACACGATTTCTCCCCATGCCCCTGATCTGTGGCTAAGAGATGAAGCTCTGAAAACCCGCGAAACAAAAACTCACTCATTTCATTTACTCCACCTGTGAGGATGAGGCCTGCCTTTCCTTTTCGGAGTTGATCACAGGCAAAAAATATAGCTGCCTCCGCTGTGCAGAAGGATTGAACCAATGTGGAATTGACCCCCTGGATTCCAAGTTCAATGGAGACATAGCTGGAAGGAGCATTGGGAACAGTGTTGGGAAAGAGCATGGGGTTTAAATCCAAAAACCCTTTCAGGACCTGCCCTCGATGAAATTCCTCTGAGCTCGAGAGGCCACAGAAACCAGAGCCGAGGACAACCCCGACCCTCGAGCTGTTCTCCTGAGTTACAGAGAAATTAGCATCTGCTAAAGCCAATTTTGACGCCGCGATGGCGAACTGACTCGCCCGATCAAGGCGCCGGATCTTACTCGCCGCTATGAAATCTTTGGGATGGAAAGATCGGACCACTCCTCCCCTTTTAGAACAGGAGCAATGGGTATCAAATTCTTTAATCTCCCCAATACCTGATCGACCATTCTTTAAGGAGAAAAGGAATTCCTCCTTCCCGATTCCAATCGGAGAGACGACTCCAACTCCAGTGATACAAATCCGATTTCCTATTGTCATATCAGAGACATTTCTGATTTGATCGCCCCTCAACCCATCCCTTTCCCCTCGGAGACTGTGTCATAATAAATAGTAGGCAGGAAATAAAGGCCTAGTCCTCGGCAGTCTGCAAATTGGACAGGGGACAGAGGGGCGGCTGAGGGAGCTTTAGAGCGTAACCTTTTGGTGAATAAAATCATAGGCTTGTTTACCATGCAAACATCACTTTCAACGTTCGGGATGGTTGCCCATAACCTTAAAATAACCGCAATTCTAAAGCTCCCGAAGCTGGCTCTCTGTCCCCTGTCCCCATTACGACACAGTTTCTCGGGGGAGAGGGGGAAGGTGAGGGCGGCTGACCCATTACTCAAAAACTTTCTCTTCTTCTCCTTCGATGTCAATAGCATCTTTTTCTACATCCCTCGCATCACTCTCTTTTTTCAATGTCTCTCTATAGAATTCATGCTGAATGAGAAGATTCATAATCTCATTCGTTCCGGTCCAGATCATCTGTAATCTGGCATCCCGGAAGAAACGCTCGATGGGATAGACATTCGTATATCCGATTCCTCCCATCACCTGCATCGAATTGTTGACGACTTCCCAGAGCATCTCCGTGGAGGTTTTTTTTGCCTCGGAGACCATCCGCCTCGAATCAAAGCCTTCGTCCACATGCCTCGCTGTCACATAGACAAGACTCCGAGCGGCATCAAGTTTAGCGATGGAATCGGCCACCTTAAAACTGACTGCTTCAAATCTCCGGATCGTCTCTCCAAAGGCCTTTCTCCGGTGGCTATACCGTGTGGCAATCTCCAGACAGCAACGCGCCATGCCGAGCGCTCCGGCTGCAGTGGTCAAGCGTTCAGGAATCATCATCTTGTTGAAGACCAAGAAACCTCCATTTAACGGCCCAACAAGATTTTTAGCTGGCACCTTGGTATCCCGAAAATAGAGCCGGCCTGTCCCTCCTCCCCGTGAACCCAGAAGTCCGTAAACATGTTTGACCTCCACACCCATATCTCTTTCTACAATGAAACAGGAAATAGATTTGTGGGATTCAGCCTCTGGCGCTGTCTTTGCGTAGACCAGAAAATAATCCGCTCCCTCTGCTCCCACCACAAAACGTTTCTGGCCATTGAGGATATAATGATCTCCATCCTTTTTTGCAATAGTGGTCGCGCCAAAGAAATCAGACCCTCCTCGGGGTTCGGTGAGGGCTTCTGCACAGCAGAGTTTCCCCTCAAGGGTGGGTTTTAAATATTTTGCTTTCTGCTCTGGGGTTCCAAATTCATGGATCGCCTCGCCGCAGATGCTCACTAACGAATAGAGGCAGGTCATTCCTGATCCAAGGACGCCAATCTCCTCAATAGCCGCCACCTCCCCTGTCCACTTCATTCCCCTGCCTCCCCATTCCTTGGAGAAGCGAAGCCCAAGGAGATTTTGCGCTGCCAGACTTTCAATATACTCCTTCGGATACTTCACCTGATCAGCATCCATGGCTCGAATCAGTGAACTTGGCACCTTTTCCCTGACGAAACTTCTGACCTCCTCTTGTAACTTTTTCTCTTCTCCTGTTAAAAGAAAATCATACATAGTTTTCCCCTCCCTCTAAAAGTGATATTTGCCTCCTGATAGCTCCTTCATGATGAAGTCTTGACCGAAAAATCATAAAGAATCAAGAGAATTCTTTT
>PEUO01000208.1 GCA_002780715.1 Deltaproteobacteria bacterium CG03_land_8_20_14_0_80_45_14 | reverse complement strand
ATGTGGAAAATGGTGCAGGACGAAAAGATAACCTTTTTTGGCCTCAGTGCCAGCTATATTAACTATCTTCGAAGCGAGGGGATCCAGCCCGGAAAGAAGTATGATCTTTCCTCCCTCAGAGAGATTTCCCAAACAGGGTCTGTGCTTTCAGCGGAAGGGTTCGAGTGGGTCTACCGGGAGGTCAAGAAGGACCTCCATTTTAACTCCATCGCCGGCGGCACGGACATCAACGGCTGTTTTGCCATTGGCAGCCCGATTCAAAGCGTCTTTGCCGGGGAGCTACAGGGCGCAGGTCTCGGCATGAAGGTGAAGGCCTATGATGAAAACGGGAAACCCGTCTGGGATAAGGAGGGAGAGTTGGTATGCGAAGCTCCTGCTCCATGCATGCCTCTCTATTTCTGGAACGATCCCAATGGGGAAAAGTATAAAAGCGCCTACTTTGAGCGCTATCCCAACATATGGCGGCATGGCGACTATGTTGTCTTTCACAGTGACACGAAGGGGATCACTTTTTATGGCCGTTCCGACGCTGTTTTGAAGCCATCCGGAGTCCGGATCGGCACAGCTGAAATTTATAATGTCGTGGAGAGGATAGAGGGAGTTGCAGACAGCCTTGCCATCGGACAAAATTGGGAGGGTGAACAGCGTATTATCCTCTTTGTGAAACTTGCTCCGGGGGGCAGTTTGACAAAAGAATTGATGGATAAGATTAAAAAGACGCTACGGGAAAAGGCTTCTCCTCGCCATGTTCCGGCGATCATCATGGAGATGCCTGATGCCCCCTATACCATGAATATGAAGAAGGTGGAGAGCGCTGTCACCAATATCATTCACGGGAGACCGGTTCTCAACAGGGATGCCTTGATGAACCCAGAGGTTCTGGATTATTTTGAAAAGATCGTCCCGGAACTCCAAAAATAGAAAAAGGGTTCGAGGGGTCAAGGGGTCAAGGGGTCTAGTGAAGACCTTAAAAATAAAACCTTGAACCCTGGAACCCTTGAATCCTTGAACCCTATTCATGAAACTGACTCGAAAAGAGTTTGAGGAGTTAGTGATTTTAGCGCTGGAGAGGCTTCCTAAATTTTTTAAAAAGAAAATGAAGAATGTGGATGTGGTGGTGGAAGACCATGCCTCGCGAGAGCTTCTTTTAGAGATGGGTTTACGATCCCCCTTCGAATTATTGGGACTTTATCAAGGCGTTCCGTTAGATCGAAGGGGGTTTTATTACGGGAATGTCCTTCCGGATAAAATCACACTTTTTCAAATCCCCATCGAATCGATGTGTAAAACGAAGAAAGAGATTGAAGAGAAAGTCAGAGAGGTGGTGATCCACGAGGTCGGGCACTACTTCGGACTGGATGATGAGAGGTTAAGGGAACTGGAAAACGAATAAGGATAACAAAACTTTTTTAGGTTCAGGTTTAGGTTAAGGTTAAGATTTGGATTTAGAATGGATGTTAAGTCGGAAGTGATTGAGGTTAGTGACTGAACATTTGATGTTTGCCGATAGGTAAATTTCCTCAACCTCAGCCTTAACCTTATCATTTATATATATGTCTTTCATCAAATTTTTAGGCACGGCAGGCGCCCGATTTGTGGTGATGAAACAACTCCGAGCCTCGGGTGGCGTCTGGCTCTCAGTGGGGAAAACGAATCTCTATATCGATCCGGGACCTGGCGCTCTGGTTCGGTGTCTCAGCAGCAAACCCAGATTAGAACCATCCACATTGGACGGTATTCTCCTCACCCATAAACACTTAGACCATTCCGGTGATGTCAACATTATGATTGAGGCCATGACAGATGGAGGATTCAAAAAAAAGGGGGTTCTGTTTGCGCCCAGGGATGCTCTGGAGGAAGATCCAGTTGTTTTAAAATATGCGATGGGTTATGTTAAAAAAGTGGAGGTGTTGAAGGAGGATTCGGAATATCTGATCGGGGACATCCGGTTCTCGACTGCCCAAAGGCATCAACACCGAGTAGAGACCTATGGGCTCAATTTTAAAATATCGCCCCGTACAATTTCGTTTATCACTGATACAAAATTTTTTCCGGAGCTCCTGAACCTTTATCGAGGAGAGATCCTGGTCATTCATGTCGTTCGGCTTAAACCGATTGGGGATGATCCAATCGATCACCTCTCGATCGAAGATGTGAAAAGTATTCTCAAGAAAGCAAAGCCGAGATTGACCATCCTGACCCATTTTGGGATGACGATGATCAAAGCTAAACCCTGGGTCGTGGCTGCTGAATTAGAGAAAGAATTGGGATTGAAAGTAATTGCTGCCAGCGATGGAATGAAAATTGATTTAGAGGAGGTTTGATGATGGAAAAATGGATGGGAGGAGATATGCATCCGAGCTATCGGATTCTTATGGGCCCCGGGCCGAGCAATGTCCATTACCGGGTTTATCAAGCCATGTCTAACCCGGTCATCGGTTATCTTGATCCCCAAATTCTGGCCTGTATGGACGAGATCAGTGAGATGTTAAGAGGCATTTTCCAGACAAAAAACCAGGTCACTCTGGCTATCTCTGCTACCGGGAGTTCAGGGATGGAGGCTTCGTTTGTCAATTTCGTTGAGCCTGGAGATGTTGTTGTCATTGGAGTAAACGGCTTCTTTGCAGAAAGGATGACTCAGGTGGCTTCCCGCTGTGGCGCTCAGGTCATTCGGGTCGATCAGGATTGGGGAAAGATGATTGAGCCGGAAAAAATGGTCAAGGCCTTAAAGGAACATCCCGAGGCCAAGATCTGTGGCGTCGTTCATGGGGAGACTTCCACCGGAGTGAGGCAGCCGCTTGAAGAGATTGGGGCTAACTGCAAAAAAGGGAGCACCCTTCTGGTGGTGGATGCTGTGACCACTTTGGGAGGATATGATGTGAAGGTTGACGAATGGGGAGTTGACGTCTGCTACGGTAGTTCCCAAAAGTGTCTTAGCGTTCCACCAGGGCTTTCTCCAATCACCGTGAGCCCCAAAGCGATGGATGTCCTCAGGTCCCGCAAGACAAAGGTTCAGAGTTTTTATCTTGATTTATTATTGCTTGAAAAATATTGGGGAGAAGAAAGGGTTTATCATCACACCGCTCCTGTATCGATGTTTTATGCATTAAGGGAAGGGCTGAGGATTGTCTTTGAAGAAGGACTCGGGGCAAGATTTCGGCGCCATGAGGTTTTGGGCGACCGTTTAAAGATGGAACTGGAAGGGTTTGGGTTCAAACCTTTCGCGCAAGATGGGTATCGTTTGCCTATGTTGACCTCTGTGACTATCCCTGATTGGGCCGACGATGCCAAGATACGGTCGAGGCTTCTGAACGAGTATAACATCGAAGTAGGAGGAGGTTTAGGCCGACTGAAGGGAAAAATATGGAGAGTCGGCCTCATGGGAGAGACCTGCAAGCTCCGATATATCCATTGTCTGACGGGAGCATTGAAGGAAATCCTATCGTAAAAAGATTTCAAATTGTAGATTGCAAATTGCAAATTGTTGGGCGGGGGCGACTTCATAAAGTCTGGCCATTAATGAAGATCGAAGACCATAGAGTTCTGAGTGAAAGATTGGAACTCTGTGAATACTTCGTCAACCTTCTTCAGAGTGTATCTTCCTGGCCCATGTTTTCTATCTTCAATCAGTTCTAAATCGTAGATGAACCATGCTATATCTGCTTTGGACCTTGAAACATGCTTCAATTTCGGTAGCGTATCAAAGAAAGTTTTATTTAGAGCCACGGCGATCTTCTTTCTCCAACCGTGAAGGATGCCGCCTTTGAAGAGAAGTTGGGGAGCAAGTCTTTTCCGGGAAGATGAAAGATAATCAGGTCTTGGATAATTCGGCTCCTTTGCCCAATCCATTGATGCTCGTGCTTTCGGATATTTCATGAAGTACTCAAAAGGATCACGCACGTTTCCGGAAATGTAAACTGCCTGGATTTCCAGTGCTCCAAAATCATATACCTTACTTTTGGCATCGTAAGCAACGAGCACAACATCAATGTTTCCAGCGGATTTACCCTTTGAGTCATTCAATCGGACTTCTGTGAGAGAGCTCCAATTCGTTCCTTCGCGAAAGAAAAAAGATGCAGCATCGTCTGTAATTATCCAGTCCTCACGAAAGCGAATGGGGCAGGTGATCACAGGTTGATTTTCGTGATAAATGCTACAAACTCCAAGTGGGTCTTTCGCTTTGTCTTTTGTGCAATTCGGTACCTTGTTGTTAAATGGACAAAGACGACGAGACCGGTATCGATAGGCCTTTTCGGAGTGATCTGTTATCAAATGCCCAAAAACTTCTGCCAGTGGTTGTACTGGGTCTTTCATGTCGCTTTTCCCTTTATTTCATCCCAACATTCTGACCAAGTGGCACGGGTTATCCGCATGCCCCACAGTTTGTTAGGATAGATTAGAATAGCTCGAAGAATGACTCTTTCCCTAAATGCTTTAAATACCTTTTTGTCAGATTCTCCAACTTATCAGGTCCACCTATGTTTATCCAATCGTCTATTGACCCAAGAAAACAATATCTTTCCACTACAAACCTCCTTTTCTCATCATCCGTCAGAACAAACCTCATCATGGGTGAATATTCCAATATGGAATCCAGGGCCTTCTCCGTACCGCCGTACTTGAGAATATACCTTTCAGGAAGTAGCTCTCCTATCGTTTCCATATCCTGATCTACCAAATAAACGATGATGGTATTCTTCTTGATATCGAGCCTGTAATACTCTATGCCGGAATATTTCCTCATGCCTTCATCCACAACTCTGATTTCAGAGTCACTAATCAATTTAGGTTGCTTTTTACATAGGAAGACTTGGCCTCTTGGATTTTCATACATTTCATACCCTTCAGGCATAGTATCAGCCAAAGGGCCAGAGCTCTTTAACGAAAAGAAATAGTTTGGACGACCTATTTTTGTTTTGCCTTGATGGAGATAAAAGGTTTGAGATCTTCTGTTTTTATATGTTATCGGTCTAAGAGACATATTATCATCACAAAGGCTTAAGGTGGTGAGTAATCTTTTGTAAGGGGCTTTATGGTAGCAGATGGCCCCTTCTACAGTGATTCATTCAGCGCTTCTTAGTGGCTTTTTATTCTGCCTCTTCGCCTTGAATTCTGAGTCGTCACCCAAATGAAAGAAGATATGTCCTGCCATTTCTTCTCCATCTATCAAGGCCCATCCTCGCCCACTCACAGGATCACATTCGTCATTTCCTTCAAATGAGAATCCAAGGCGAGCACCCCCTCCATGTGACTCTAACCTGCAGTCTATCTCAACGTCGACAGCCCCAAAGTGAATCTTGCCTTGTCCATTCTTGTCTATGACAATGCGGCCGGGCGATTCCATGTCAATGTAATCCATGTCCCATTGATCCATTTCCGTGATTCTCCAGGTCCCAATGTAGTCTTTCATTCTTGTTCTTTTCTTTGTCATTGTTTTGGGAATCTTATCGTCTAATGGGATAGGATGGATAGCAATCGATGATATTCTCGCGCATGTATGATCCAATCGATTCTGATTTTAATAATTCTTGGTATACCTTTTTCGGAACCTCCTCGTATCCCCATGCCTTTCCGCTCCTAAAAACCACTTCCAAGGTTTTCGACTTGGAGTCGTACCCTATTGCATATACCATGCTTGAATTGACTTTCTTCAAATTCATATATTCACTACAAACGACTGAAATCAGCGGCGATTATTAGCCGTCCGTAGTGTCTTGTTCGCTGAAGATTTTCGCTTCTTTTCCATCCAATTCGGAAGCGATGTCCCAGTGGCTTCCGCATAAAGTGTCTCTGGCGCGACGTCTATCCCATCCTGCCAGGTGAGAACCCCGAGCTCTTGGTTTATTTTAAAGTTCCTGAAAAAATTAATATCCTTGAAACGGCTAAAGACGCCCCCTTTGTCAAGATATTTTGAGAAATCTACGACCCCTTCCTTCCCATCATCGAATGTCACTTCAATCTTGTATTCACCCTTATAAGATGCAGAAACAACATCGTGGATCATCATAGACCTCCATCTACGCCAAAGACGCAATTTTCTCTGGGGGTTGGTTATTTTTCGCCAGCTCCCAATTTTGCAGCAACTCGCTCTGGTGTTGAGACGCCCATTCCATTACAAGCCCTAAAGCTCGAGGAGGAATTCGCCCCTCCAATACACGCAGAGAGTTTATCTCGACTGCTACCTTTTCCTTTCCATACCGGGCATGAAAATGGGGTGGGTTATGATCATCAAAAAACATCCCTATAATTATACCATAGAATCGACATATCTCCGGCATCTTTACACCCATTATACTTCAAAATAAATTTCGTTTCATCTAGTCAACGCGAAAACTCAACGGTAGCTACCAGCCGTCTCAGTTAGGTGATACTTCTTATTAATTCAATACTCAAGTCTGACCCTCAAATTTCCTGCTCTTCCTGAAGCAACTGCTTTTGTTTAAGCGCCGATATTGTTTTCCGCATTCTGGCCATCGATCTCTCAGCCCAATGCCCAAAATGAGCAGCGGCTATCAACAGTCCGCTGGGGGAACTTATGAAGTTCCATTGTCTCACCTGCTAAATGGTAGCTGTCGTTGACCCCACTCTCTAAGACGTATAGTTTAGCTTTGACCCCGTTTCTAAGTGTTTAGTTCATTCCAACCGTTCGTTCAGCCGCAGAGACTTAGCGAGAGCCAAGGTAGCCGTCCGCTGCAGGCGGAAGTTAGAATACTACACCACAGGATTTTTTATGGTCCTTATCCCACCATTCCTTACATAAGCGCGGTTTCTTTGGAAAACGTTTATCCTTAAGTTCGCAGCGACTAAGTTGGGCTAAGTTGACTGATAGAGACTGGAAACCGCGGAGGGTTGACATATGTTGAGCTTCCCACTTCGACATTTCATCAGCCAATGGTATCGGCACTTTAAATCCGAATGAGTACAAAGAAAACATAAATTGTTGGTTATTGATAAGCGCCGGCCAATTCTCATCTCCATTCATTCCAATATAATTCCATCCGAGTAACCAATATGGGAACGTTTGTCGACATGCTTCCAATACCCTAACTATAAATTCCGCAACAATAATGGGCATATTAGAGACGTGGACATTGTCGAGGAGCTTATAAATTGAATGATTTCTGGCTTTGGGATGGGTAACCTCACCACGAAGATCTCCATAATCGTTAATTAATTCTACCACTTCTTCTGGAATGCTAATGCTTTGCTCGGCCAACACAGATGGCCATTTTTTTACCTTTTCACGAAAACCTTCATAACGAAGTTTTTTATAAATTTTCTCTTCTTCAATGCCCTCCGAATGCAATTTTTTTCTCATTGACTCGTTGAGAAAGGATTCTATAGACCCGATTCCGAAATATAAACACGCCTTGATATGATGATATTTGAAGAAATCATTTGGGGCTAAGATTGCCTCATTAGACTCTTGGCAAAGAGATGAAAAATGCTCCCATGTGGGATTCACATTCCATCTCCAATGTCCACTTTGATCAGTCATTTGGCCTTTTCCTATAGACTCAACGACTGAAATCAGCGGAGGCTTTTAGCCGTTCGCTGAATTAAGATACATGGTATTGCCAATTTTTGTTGCTTGTTTGGTTCTGCTCACAGCCTCACTTCGAGCAGGTTTGTTTCGACTTCTTTGAACAATTCATCTAAACTTTCTTGTATTCTGATTGTCTCTGCGATGGCTGTTACCACCCTTGTGTAGTGAGCTACTTCTTCGGATGAAAGCTCCCTGCCCTTCCGGTCCTTGAGCCATTTCTCCGAGACCTGATAGCCGCCGGTGTGATATTCCCAGACCTCAAGAGGAATATCGGTAAACCATTTCTCAGGGTTAATGTGAACATGAGCCTTGTTTTGATCGTAACTTACTTTGTCCACACGGAGGTTGCCAGAGCCTTCACACTTTGCGATAGGTTTGAAAAGCTTCTTGGATTTGAGCAGGTGGAGATCAACAAGCTCCTCGCCCTTTTCGGCAAGTTTGTTAAAAAGCTTGTAATCTTTTGTGAAGGGGACGCGGGGAAAATCGGTCTTCAAGAACTCCGCATATTTTTTCCGGTAAGCATTCGAAAAGAGAAGACCATAGATGTAATGGAAGATTTTTTCGGGCGTTGGTTGTCGTTTGTAAGAATTCGCCAGCGAAATTAGCAGCTTAGAACTGAGGTTTGGGCGGCGGACCGAGTACGCTGCTGCCGGTTCAAATATGAACGCAGCTTGATAATGAGAGAATCGGCCCGCACGACCAGAACCGCCCGAGCCAGATTCTACATATAGATACAGCGGAAAACAGTAGTCAATCGTTTTCAAAGAGACAGCAACGTGCTCGACCAGTTGGTTCGACAAGAAAACGTGTGACCAGGGAATAGCGGTTTCAACGCGACGAGGCGAGATAATGGCGAGATTAGGTTGCAACATATGCAGCATGACTTCTCGACGTCCACGTTCAATGACAGCATCATGATAGAACAAGTGCCGGATATCAAACGGACGATAAAGAATTTGGGTGTAGTGTTTGCCTCTTTCTTTGTCATCAATAACCTTCTTTCGTGCGGCCTTTAACTCCCAGGCACCAGAGTCTTTCAGATTAAATGCTTGAGCGATGAAACTATCGTCAAAAGAAGAGTTGGCAAACTGCTCAATGCGACGTTGAAGCGGAGCTTTCTGAAAGTCGATAACAAAATGATCTCTGGCCGTCACAATTCCTACGCTGTTCACAGGGAAAATCGCTGGAATGCTCGGATACGATTGGAACCGCACGTTCAATCTTTCATCTCTTGGAACGAACAGGTAGAAGGGTGAAACGGGTTTAAGCTCGCTCCAATCTGTTTTTTTCAACTCATGCTTTATCAGCCATTCGTATTTACGTTCTCGCACACCCCAAATCTCACTATGCTTCAAGATTTTGGGGGCGGTACTCTGCTTCTTTTTCACAAAAAGGGCAATAGCGACGCCTTGCTGTATGTCAAACACGTTTTCGTCTTTAGAGCCATCAGGAGCTTTTTCTTTTTTGAGTGAATTGCCGTGAAGATCGAGGATGTATATTTCGTCAAATGAGTTCATGAGCGATTGCCGCATCCCTCGGAAGGTAGGGTTATCGAGATAGCTGTGATTCGTGATAAACCCGAGAACACCTTCGCCGATCTGGTCAATCTTCCACTGGGCGAATCGGATGAACTTGACGTAGTCATCCTGAAGCCACTTGGGATTTTTCTCGCCAAGGGGTTTCCCATCAATCCTCTTATAGGTCTCGATTTGATCCCTAATCCAATCGCCTTTGTTTGCTGAGTGTCCGGAGTACGGCGGATTGCCGAGAATAACAAGAATGGGCCTCTCTCTCTTTACTTTGCCGGCAAGGTGGGATTCTTCCGAAAGGGAAGCCATTCCCGGAAGAGATGTTTGGGCAAGCTCCTCCATTTCAAGCGTATTCGTCAGATAGAACTGGAACCGTTCATCGCCTGAGAGCTTGTGGCCCAACTCTTCTAAGAGGTAACCCATCTTCAAGTGGCCTGCTGCGTATGGAGCCATCATCAACTCGAAGGCGAAGAAGTGCTTGAGAATGTGATCCTCAATGAATTTTCCCTTTGAGCCTTCACCGTACTTGCTGACAAATTCCTTCACGGCAAGCCTTGCCGCTTCGGCGAGGAAGGTGAGCGTTCCGCCAGCAGGATCGAGTACGGTAACGGATTGCGTGGCAAACCCGTCCTGCCGTGCGAATTTCTCCTTGAGGATGGTGTTAAGAGAACGGACAATGTATGAGACAACGGGTTCAGGCGTATAATAAACGCCTCGTCGCTCACGCTCTTGAGGGTTGTACTCGGCAAGAAAGGTCTCATAGAAATGAAAAATCGGATCGCTTCCTTTGCCCTCTTTGAAATACTGCTGAAGAATGTTCCTGACATCCGCGACGGCGAGGACTTCCGCAATGTCATCAACGGTCGCCTGGAGCTGCTCTGGTGGGTCGAATGAAACGAAGTGGAAGATTTCGCGCAAGATACCGATAGTCTTGGGAATCAGATCGTAAGCCAGGATTCGATTGAATACTCCATTGGCTCGGGTTCTCGCGGCAAAGAGACCATAGGTTATGGTTTGGGCATACAGGTCGGCAAAGTCATCCGGCTTAAGGTTGAAAATGAGATGTTTCTGGAACGCCTCATAGAATCCAAGAATCTTTTTCGCGCCTGCGTCGGATGCCTCGCGGAGTTCCTCTTTGATCACTTGATCTCTGAGGAAGCGCGTGCGTGTGGCGAGTTCTTTTGCAAGACTCTCAGCGGTAAACTTCGTCGGTAGGGAGAATTGAAAGAACCTCTCCAGTAAGGCCAGGAACTCAACGGTATGCTCAGCAGGAGGAATGGTTTTTAGTTTTGTCGGAATATACGGGCGCGCAAGCAGGACATTGTCAACACGCTGGCCGTTACGGTAGAGCCGGAACTCATAGAAGTTTGTCAGGATGAGATTAGGAAATGTGGAAATGTAACGCTTCAATTGGTCGGAAGTCTCAATTTCATCGAGATTAGCTCTGGGCTGCTTCGCTTCAACGTAGCCGACTTGAGAATGCTTGCCGTCCCAGACTCGAAAGTCTGGATTGCCTGCTTCGGTCTTCTTTGGCAGCACGGTGACGTGGGCCTTCTTTTTTCTCTCCGTTTCGGAGAACTCTTCGAGAAGTGCCGCAAGGGCAGGATAGTAGGATTCCTCACGAGCATCTCCTCGCTTTGTTATCGATGCGATCTTTTTGATATATGTGTCTATCATTGTCTATCCAATAAACGGCCTACAATCAATCGAAATATGCATTGGGATATAACCCTGGCTATCAATTGCCGCCTTGGAGCCGCGTAGCGAAGTGCACCGGCGGAAAGGTGGTTAATTGCATGGCATGTTAGGGATTCTTATCGTCCAATGTAAGTACACGCGCCACATAATTGATTAGCGATATCGCCTTTAAGCTATTTATCTGAGTTCCATAATCCAAAGATTCACCGTGAAGCACCATATGCCTATTTAATTCATTAAAGCCTTTTGCTCTCTCTCGCTCTGAAGCAGCGATGGGAAGAGGGTGAGCGAGCGGCTGCAATAGTGCTGCCCTAAAGGTGTTCGATGCTATTTGTTCTACGTAAATTGCAGTTCTTGGTTTTCTATTTTGTTTAATGAACAAGTATTGCTTTATTACTTCTTTACAGATTCCGTCCGTTTGAGCCAGGAAAACGGGTATTGAAAGCTCATACTCCTGTCTCCGGTGTGCATTAAACGCAGCTCTTATCATCTTTTGTCTGTTTGGAAATCTTTCAATGATCGAGGCTTCAATCTCGTCTAATCTGCCAGTGAAATATTCAGCTAGTGCTTCCTCGGCTTCTTCTACGTTTCCTTCAGATAAAGCTTTTTTGAGCTCCCATAGACCAGGGATTGGCATCTCTAGATCGAGGTACCAACCGTGCTCACCAAGTAATAGAACAGCTTCCTGTGTACGAGGAGGTAGTCTCCGAAAGCTCTCTTGCAGTTGTTCGAAAGCTGGGGTTATAAGACCCTGAATAGATTTCTGAAACTCTAAAGAAGGCTGCACTATCTGAGAGATATCAGGGAGTGTATATTTTGAAATTTGTATTGATTCAACCACGTTCTTCCACCGTTTTTGCTCCGCCAAAATCGGTTCAAGTGTTTCTTGTAATGCGTTCTGAGCTTCGATTATTGGCTGCATCCATTGCTGAAATGCCTCTCGTTGCCTCAGGACTGGCTCCAAAAACTGTTCTCTAATGCGCTCTACCGTTTCTTGCAATTGCTTCAAATAGACATTTACGGTGTCGAGGGTTGCTTCATTCCCTTCCACTGCCAATCTTCTCCTTTGAACTCCCAAACTTTTTTCTATATTGTTGCCATGGTTTCCTAAAAAATAAGCCTATGCATGTCTCAAAAAATCTTTTTGTGTTTCAAAATAGCCCAGGGACAGCCTCCCGTTCCCTATTTTAAGAGGTATACGATAAAAATCAGCGGTGGCTATCAGCCATCCGCTGGAGTGATTCGTTAGGGTTTATTTTAATTTTACTTTCAAAAAAACTAAATGGTGGCTGTCCTATTGTCCTCAAGGTCAGTCTTCTTTTTTATCTTGGCGAAGAATATCCTGGGAGCCATGAATGACGGCCAAAACATCGATTTGGTCCGATTTGATGTGATAGATGATCCGGTATAGCCCCTCGATCACCTCTCGAATCTGGTCCATTTTGTATTCCGGCACTTTGCGTCCGGAGAGAGGAAAATCAGCGATCTGCTGCGATCGCCGGGTAAGCCGATCCACCATTCGCTTGGCATACTGGGGAGAGTCTTGGGCAATGTAAGCGTAGATGGCGTCAAGATGTCCCTCTGCTGTATCTGTCCAGTAAACTTTCATTCCGGCAAGCCGTACTTCGCCCGAACCTCTTTCACGTCTTTTGTTCTGTTGGCCCTGCTGTCCGCTAAACCCCGTTCGATAACTTCACGCACGTAGATTTCATATATGAGGTCATCCCAAGTGGCGTTTTCAGGCATCCGGTCAACCAGTTTGTGGGCTTGTTCTTTCTCCATTAGACTTGACATGGCAGCGCCTCCTATATTTGAAAGAATATCAAAAAACCGAGGAAAAATCAATTTCATCCCGCATAACGGCGGAGTTGAGCGGTGGCTCTAAGCCATCCGCTGGAGTGACTTGTTCGAATCAGAATTCGTATTCCTTCGGTTCGTATTGGCATCCCTCCGGTGAGCTTGGAGTATGTCTCTATTGTCAATTTACGGTTGGAATATACACCTTTTTGGGGATTTTTGGAAGTGCGAAGTCTGGTTGATTTGGTTATTTTCGTTTCTCGGGTTTGTTTGGTTAACCAAAGAAACAAAATAGAATAAAGAAACGAGATAAACCAAAGAGGTAAAGATTCGGGTTCTAACGTCTAATAAGAATACTATTAATTCAATCCACTTCGGCATCCTTAACAGGATTTAAAATCGTCGTTGCAAAGTCTTTCGATTCCACCCCGGGTGATTCAACCCCTTCTTTTTCATAGTAAGTTTCTACCCTTTCGATGATTTTCTCTTCTTTCAAAGAGACCTTTTCTAAAGATCCCTCTAATCCATCGAGGCGTTCTTTTGGATAAAATGTAAAATCTCCAGAAATGTTTATGCCTTCAATTTTTCCTTCTGAAATTTCCTCAGTAGTTCGAATCAGACCTCCCCTGGCCTTATGGAGACCATAGAGAACCTCTACGCCTTCCTTGATCTTAACTCCTCCTGGAATTCTGGGAGTCTTTTTTAAGAGAAATTCTTCTGAGGTCATCCAAGCTTCTATTTGCCTCATGTTCTCAAGAATTTCTGGGTTCAATGAAGCTGGCTTCAACTTCCCCACTATTTTTTTAAATTTCTCTTTGAGAACGGAGATGACTTCTTCCCGCGATGGAATCATCCCTAATTCTCTCTTCATCGTAGTCAGGTTTTCTCCCATTGTTTTATAAACTTTATCCCTGAATTTCTCATCAGGCACTTTCAGAATTCTACTCATCGCTTGATAGTCAAAATCGAGGAGGATTCCGCCCACGAAAACCATACAGTCTCCGATGTTTCCTCCACCCTCCCCGGCAATCTTTCTTCCTGTACTTGTGATAATGTCATTCACGGTTCGAAATTCTGCCTCGATCCCGAACGTTCTGTAAGTGTCCACCGGCGCTTGTGAGAACCACGGGTAAATCTCATCAATCGCTTTGGGAAATTTTGGATTGTATTTTTTCCAAATAAGTTGATAGAAAATCTGATTCTCATCTAAATAAGTAGCTCCTCCACCCACCTCTCGTCTCATGAAAGGAATTCCGGATTCCCTGCAATATTGAAGATCTACTTCCTCTGCGGCGTCCTGGAAATATCCAATGCTTACAAGAGGAATTTTAGGTGAGACAATGACAAGAGCCTCAATTCCCAATTGGGCAAGGGCATGGAAGATGAGCATGGATTGCTGACCAGGGAGTTTCCCAAGATCGAATAGATACATCTCCTTCTTCCTATTACGGTGACGTGACACGCCTGCCTTCGGTAGGCAGGGACACGGTCGCGTATTTTTTAGTAACATGCCAAAAAGAATTTTTCAAACTACCTTTTTAACAGTTCCTTTTGGCGGTCGGAAATAACGGTCATTGAAGAGGAGAAAATGTGGAGCAATTTGCTATGAGGGATATAGATAAAAAAGATGAGGCTGGGAACGACATGGAAATACCAGAGGAAGTCTACATTGATTTTTATATCTTGTAGGAGTTGAGAGAGAAAGTAACCTCCAAATGAAATCCAGTTGTTGGCGCTGGCGGGTGTGAAGTTAGCCAGGTAGACATGTGTCTCAACGACTTCATGATGAGCAATACGATACCCTTCGATAAAAAAGCCAGAAAGCTCAAGGAAGAGGATGAAGAGTAGGGTGGTGATGTCCTCTTCTTCTGTTCGGAGTTGATCAGGGCGAATCACAAAGCGGCGAACAATAGCCATAATACAACCCGCCAATATAAGGAAGCTGAAGAATTCGAGGAAGAAATCGAGAAAAGGACGGATCGCACCCGTCTCAAACACGCGGGCAAAAGAGAAGAATGGAATGCTATGGCTGAATTCTACAAGATAACCTGTGGTAAAACCCTTTATCATGTCCACAACAAAGGTGGCCACAAAACCAAATACCAATAGAGTATGAGCGAGCCAGCGATAGAAAGACTTGCCAAAAAGTTTTCGATGGAAAATCACTTCAATGATGAGGATTTTAATATACCAACCTGGTCTTGCCCAGAATCCTCCCCAACCTCTCCTGATGTAAATCTTGAATTTTTCCCATTTGGCGGCCTTCTCTGCTCCTTCGAGGGTTCCCTCCAGCCATATACTGACATGGAGGCCCATCCCCCAAAAGAAGAAGATCAACGTGGGGAAAAACATAACATAGAAGATGAGGTGTTTGTCCATTTGTTTAAAAAAAACGCAAAGCGCAGAGCGCTTAGCACAAAGCGTAAAATGGATTCAGATTTAAAACGCTATGCTCTATGCTCCATGCGCTATGCCATGTTCTTGAGCACAAACTCCGTAATGTCCATCGCATTGATGGGAATCTCTTTTCTTCGGGCTGTGGTTAAGATGGTGCGGACGCACTGCTGACAGGCCGTAATGACCGTATCGGCTCCTGTCCCCTGGATCTGGTTGATCTTCTCTTGAGCAAGAGCTGCCGAGAGATCCGGATCCACCATCTCTAAGTTTCCGCCCCCCCCGCAACATTTACACTGCTCCCTGTTGTTTTCCATCTCTATCAATTCAACGCCGGGGATGGCATAGAGGATTTCCCTTGGGGCTTCATAAACTCCGCTTGCCCTCCCTAAATCGCAGGGGTCATGGTAGGTCACCTTTATTGTTTTCTCCTTGAAGGTGATCTTTCTCTCATCAATCAGTTTTTTGATAAATTGTGTGGAGTGAAAGATCTCGACATCCGTCTTATACTCCTCCATCCATGTATGGTAGCAAGAAGGACAAGCGAAGACCACTCTTTTCACGCCTTTTTCTTTCACAATTTCCAAGTTGTGCTGGATTAAAACCTCGGCTTCTTTTTTCATCCCAGCGCCGATGAGTGGAAAACCACAGCACCACTCCTCTCCACCCAGGAGTGTAAAGTCCACTTCTGCTTTGTTCAGGATTTCAACGAAGGCTAAGGGAATCTTCTGAACGAGGGGGAAAAAAGAAGCCACACACCCTACAAAAAAGGCAACCTCGGCTTTTTCTTTCTGATATTGATGATTAGGAAGCTCATCCAAAAACTCCAGCCACTCTGTTCTTTCTTCGTTTTCATCTCCGGAGACATTATGGGCCTTAAGGACGTTCGCTTTCATTCGCTTGGCTGCTTCTGGAAAATGACCCATCTCTACCAAAGTCTCGCGCAATGCAGTCCAGAGATGTTTGGCATCAATGGAGACAGGACAGCTTACGCTGCACTCCCCACAGAGGGTGCAGCGATAGACCATTTCTGAGAATTTTTTGAGTTTCTCTTCATCCAGCTTCTTCGGGCCGAAAATCTTTGCCCATAGTCCGTACTGGCTGCGGATAAAGGACTTGAAGGTTTGAATTTTTCCTCGAGGGTCAATCTCCTCCTCACCTTTCTGAGTATAGACAGGACAAACCTTCAAACATTCGCCGCAGCGAGTGCAGGCATCAATCTCAATGAGTTGTTTGGGAGAAAGGGCGGATAACTTCATATTTGTTTTAGGTTTGAGGAGCGCTACGCTTGAGGAGCACTTCCTGCCTACTGCAGGCAAGTGTTTGAGGCAAATGATTTACCCTCTATCCTCAAGGCCTGAAGGGCCGCTCCTTCAACCTCCATCATCTTCACTTCTGGCCGTGTTCGGCAATCTCTACTTTAAGCCATTCTTGGATGACAGCAGGATCGGTCATGAGATTCTTGAGCTCATCCATGTTGTCGGGTTTAATCTTAAACATCCATCCTTTGCCATAGCAGTCCTCGTTGATCAATTTGGCTTTCTTTTCTAACTCTTCATTCACCGCCGCCAACTCACCGCTCACGACTGAAAAGACCTTTCCAAGCCACTTCCCTGACTCAATCTTAGTAAAGTTTTTCCCCTGGACAAGTTTTTTCCCTTCGGGGGGAAGACCCACATAAACAACGCTACCAGCCATCTTCTGGGCGTAATCATTCATTCCCATGACCACCAGATCCCCTTCTACTCGAGCCCAAAAATGATTCTTGTCGTAATAAAGTCCTTCTGGAAATTCGTATCCTTCGATATTCATCTTCGCACCCCCTCAAATAGAAAATAACGTGACCGTGTCCGTGTCTCGTGACTCGTATAATCCCCCCAACCCCCCTTTAGTAAAGGGGGGCGAGGGGGGATTTTTATGCCGCTTCTTTTTTATGCGCCTCTTGTAACAGCAGGGCGATAAACTCTGTGATGTTATAGATTTCAATCTTCTGTTTTCTAAGCTTGGCATTTCTGAAATTGTGCAGACAGGAAGGACATTCCGTGAGCAGAACTTCAGCTCCTGTCTCTTCGATAATTTGGCTCAGGCGATTTCTTGCAATTTCGATGGAGTCCTCAGGAAACGACCCCCTGAGTCCGCCTCCTGAGCCGCAACACATGGCATTCTCTCTTGTCCGCCTTGGCTCCACAAAATTGGATGCAATCTTTCGGATGATCTCCCTTGGCTCATCATAGATGCCGGCGTGTCTGCCCAGATCGCAGGGATCGTGGTAAGTCACTTTTTTATTGGTTTTCACTCCAAAGTCAAAGTCTATGAGGAATTGAGTGATGTGTTTGACCTCCATTCCTAAATCTTTGTAGGAAGGATGTTCTTTGAACACCCGGTAACAGTAAGGGCAAGTCGTGATCAGTGTTTTGGCGGAAGTTTTCTGTAGCTCTTGAACATTATGCTGGGCCAACTCCTCCTTGATCTTGTAACCCACATCCTCCATCACACCACTGCAGCAGACCTCATTGATCATGGTGAAATCAACTTTTAGAAGATCTAATAGCCGGAGGGTCTCTTCCACACTTTCTTCTTCCCGGTAAGTTCCCACGCAGCCCACAAAAAGGACGTAAGGAGCGCTTCCCTTTTTGTGTCCCCAGTCATGCCGCTCTTCCTCTCCATAGATATTTCCGTATTTTTCAACTACCTCGCCCATTTTCTTAAACAGGTTGTCGTATCCCGCTGCGACCACATCCTTCCGTGCAGCCTTAATCACTTCCTGAGGATCCACACCTGAAGGACAGTTAACCGTGCAATTCATGCAAGTGGTGCAGCGGAGAAGAGCCTGGGCCACTCCCTCGCTTACGGGAAGCTTTCCCTCCATCACCTCTTTCATGAGAATCATCTTCCCACGAGCATTGGTAATGGGTCTTTTGGTAAGGTCAAAGATAGGGCAGACCGCCCGGCAAAAGCCGCAGCGGGAACACTGGGTAATGGCCTTCCGCTGTTTTTCATCGAACTGCAGTTGATTGGTCATCAGTCCTCCTAATTAAAAATAGGGTTCAAGGAGTCAAGGGGTCATGGGTTACAGGGTTTAATAAATTAAAAACAATTCCTCTTTAATATCTTCACTTGAACCCTTGAACCCTTGGAACCTTGAACCCTCGAACCCTTTCTTAATCCAATGCCCTTTTCCCAGGATTCATAATGTTGTTGGGATCCAAGGTTCTCTTAATCTGTTTCATCAAGGCCATTTCTACGGGATCATGTTCCAATGTCATATAGTTTGCTTTGGAGAGGCCGATACCGTGTTCACCCGAGAGGGTTCCGTTGAGTGAAATGGCGAGGCGAAAAATCTCCTCTTCGACCTTTTCCATCCCTTCCACTTGTTCTGGATCGTATTCATCGTAGAGGATCTGTGGGTGGAGGTTTCCATCGCCGGCATGACCAAAGGTGGCGACCACGATCCCGTATCTTTGGGAGATCTCCTGAATTCCAACCAGTAACTCGGGTATTCTGGAAATAGGAACCGTGACATCGTCCAGGACAAAACTGGCGCTTACCCGGGCGAGGGTAGCATAAGCGGATTTACGAGCTTTCCAGAGATTGAGCCGATCCTTTTCATCTTTCGCTGTCTTGATCTCTGTGGGGTTATTCTGCTTGAGAATACGAAGGACCACCTCCATCTGGGCCTCCACCTCTTCCCAGGTTTATCCGTCTGTTTCCGTCAAGATCATTGCCTCTGCTTCAGGAAGATCGATGTCCGTGTTCTCTTTAATCGATTTGAGCGTGACCTTGTCCAGAATCTCCATGACACTGGGAATCACTCCACTGGTCATGGTCTGAAAGATGGCTTTCCCTGCATCCTCCAATTTGGCGTAAGTGGCCACGGCAGTCATGGCATGACGGGGAAGGGGATTGATTTTTAATGTAACCTCAGTGATCACTCCCAACGTTCCTTCCGCCCCGATGAAAAGCTTAGCCAAATCGTAACCAGAGACGCATTTCATCGTATAAGAGCCTGTGTGCATTATCTCTCCAGTTGGCAGAACTACCTGGAGGCCAAGGACATAGTCCCGGGTGGTGCCATATTTAGCCCCTTTAATTCCGCCAGCGTTGGTCGCAACGTTTCCTCCGAGTGTGGCAACCGTACTGCTTGCAGGGTCAGGAGGAAAAGTAAAACCACGTTTTGCTAATTCTCTGTTGAGATCATCACAGACCACGCCGGCCTGAACTCGAGCATAACGGTTCTCAATGCTGACTTCAAGAATTCGATTCATCCGGGATAGGTCAATAATGATTCCACCACGGATGGGAATAACTCCACCACTCAAACTTGTTCCTGCTCCTCGGGGGACAACAGGGATCTTAAATTCATTAGCAAGCTTGACGATTTTAGAGACCTGCTCGATTGATTCAGGCCAGACCGCCGCATCGGGTCGATGAACATTCATCGAAGCGTCATAACTATAAGGAACCAATTCTTCCAACTGATCGGTGAAATTTTCTACTCCGACGATTTCAATCAGTTTTTGTATTGCAAACATACCTTAGACTCCCTATAACAATTATAACCCCTGGGTCATTCCATCCTCAACCATCACGCCCTGCATCTATTCCTTGCGAACGGTCGATGCCTTCACCTCTGACTCGACATAATTCAGATGCTCGAGGGTTCTTTCTCGGGCTTTATCGGGAGAGTGGTTTTTAATCGCACTGAATATTCGATAATGCTGATCGATCAATTTCTTCACTTTTGTTCGGTCTTTAAAAACCTTTGCCATAGATTCCCTGAGAAGGTCATAGATTGTGGACATTATATGGGTTTGGATGGTGTTATGGGTTGCCTGAGCAATGCCGAGATGAAAGTCGGCATCCTGCTTTTCCCAGGAACGTCCCTCCTCAAAGGATTTCCTCATCTCCTCGATGATATTCTCCAATTGTTTAATATCCTCTTCTGTAGCCCTCTGGGCAGCAAGAAAAGCGCCCCAAACCTCTATAGCTTTTCTTACCTCGATCAGGTCGAAGATCTTCTGGGTATCTGCCTTGATGAGCAAAGAGAGAGGATTTTGCATACTCTCTGACGCCACCGATTTGATGTAGGTCCTTTTTCCTCTTACTTCCAAAAAGCCCATGGCAACCAAGAAATTCAGGCCTTCTCTAAGGGACGGACGGCTCACACCAAATTGATTGACAAGTTCTCTTTCAGGGGGAAGGCGATCTCCAGGCTTTAACATCCCCTCGCTGATTTGACTTTTTATCTGATTCACAATCTCATCAGAAATTTTGGTGTGTTTGATGGATTTGAACATAAAAGACCCCCTACCAAGAGGGTGGGTTTCAGAGTTTCATTTAATTTGCGATGTTTTAATGGTCAAACCATTTTAAAAAAATCTCAATATTTTGTCAATATTAAAATAAAAAATCATTTAATTATTCGAAATCTAAAGGTAAAAATCAAATTTTGTTTTATGGTCTGACCATTTTCACATTGAATCTTTTTTGTTGACAAGATTCGCCTCATTTGTTATAAAATTGCAAAATGTTAACCCAATTAATTTTTCAAATTAGTGGCCTTTTAGGAGGTAGTTATGGCTCGATTATATGAATATCAGGGAAAACAGTTGCTTAAGGGAGCGAAGGTGCCAATCCCTCAGGGTGAGGTAGTCACGACTCCACAGGAGGTCCGGAAGATAGCCGAAAAGATCGGCAAGCCCGTGGCCATCAAATCACAAGTCTGGGCTGGTGGTCGTGGAAAAGCAGGGGGGATTAAATTTGCGAATAACCCTGATGATGCGGAGAAGGTTGCTAAAGATCTCTTCGGAATGGAGATCAAGAATCTAAAAGTTGAAAAGGCGCTCGTTGAAGAGAAACTCAACGTCGACAAGGAATATTATGTCGGAGTCATCATCGATGCTTCGAGAGAGGTGAGGGCTCCAGTCGTCATGTTTAGCACGGAAGGCGGGATGGATATCGAATCGGTGCCTGCGGAAAAAATCGCACAAATAAATGTGGATGTCCTTCGAGGCTTCCGCCTCTATGATGCTCTCAACCTTTGTGTGAAGCTAAAGGTTCCTACCAAGGTTCTCCCCTCCATTGCCCAGGCGATCATGGGTTTGTATCAGACGTTCAAGGGATATAATTGCCGGACAGCAGAGATTAATCCTCTGATCCAAACTAAAGAAGGAAAAATTATCGCTGGGGATTGCCGTATGGCCATCGACGACTCGTCAGTATTCCGCCATCCCGAATTGGGCATCGATGTAGCCCGGGAGGCCCCGACTCCTCCCACCGAGTTTGACAAGATTGCATGGTGGATCGAGGAGGGCGATCTCCGGGGGACCTGTTATATTGCTCAAATGGCTCCAGATAAGAAAGGACTGGGTTACGTCGGCTACCATGGAATCGGAGGAGGCGGCGCTATCCTTGGCGTGGACGCACTGAATCGCCAGGGTCTCAAGATTGCCAACTATGCCGATACGAGCGGTAACCCGACCGCCGCAAAAGTCTACCGGGCTGCTAAGGTCATTATCTCTCAACCGGATATTGAAGGTTACATGCTCGGCGGGTTCATTGTGGCCAATCAGGAGCAGTGGCACCATGCCCACGGAGTGGTAAAGGCCCTGAGAGAAGAGCTTCCCAAGAGACCCGGGTTCCCCTGTGTGCTCTTGCTTTGCGGAAATAAGGAAAAGGAATCGATGGAAATTCTAAAGGAGGGAACAGCGGATTTGCAGAATCCGATCGAAATCTATGGAAGCGATAAAGTGTATGAGACCGAGTTTCTGGCAAAACGCATGAGGGCCCTCATTGATGAATATCGAAAGAAAAGAGGCATCAAGGCCTAGTGTACTGTCTCAGAAATGACTTTACACATCTTGTCATTCCGGACTTGATCCGGAATCCAGGGTTTCCTGTGCAAACAGGAACCCAGTTTCTTTATTATAGATCCCTGCTTCCGCAGAGACGACGTCTGGATTCCCGCTGGAGTTTATCCCGTACTTGATACGGGGCGGGAATGACAGCTCTTAGATCGTTAAGGAGGAAGGTTTATGCAATTTGAAGAGAGGACAATCAAGGTCATCATCGATGATAGCAAATGTCTTGATTGTAAAACCCATGCCTGCGCTGCGGGATGCAAACTCTTTGATCGAGGCATTCTGGTCATCATGGATGGAAAACCGGCCCTTGCAGGGGATGCGGAATTTGCTAAACGCGTGGGGACAGAGTGTCTCGCATGCGAGTACGAATGCTGGTTCAGAGGAAACAAGGCAATCACCATTGAAGCCCCGATCCCCGGACTAGAAGAGTATAAAAGAAAACATGGCGTCGTTTAATTTCAGATTACAAATTTATGATGTTGAAACTCTCTTCTTGTCACCCTGAACTATGCCCTGAACTTGTTTCACGGGTTGGTTCAGGGTCTGGTTCATGAGATGCTGAAACAAGCCTGCCCTGAAGAGATGCCGAAATCGTTAGATCCTGAATCAAGTTCAGGACCTGGTTCGGCATGACACTTTCAGAGTTCAGCATAACACTTTGTGCAATCTTTGACAGACGGAGGCTGAGAGAGATGGCTATTCTACTTGAAAAGAATACAACGATTTTAGTCCAAGGAATTACAGGAAGAGAAGGTTCGGCTCGAGCCGCATTTATGAAAGGTTACGGCACCAAGGTAGTGGCCGGGGTAACACCTGGAAGGGGCGGAGAAGAAGTCTCAGGAATTCCTGTCTTTAACACCGTCGAAGAGGCTGTGAGGATGAAAGGTCCCATTGATGCAAGCGTGACATTTGTTCCCGGCCCAGGCCTGAAGGATGCGGTGCTTGAGGCATTGGATGCTGGGATTAAATTCATCGTCATGCCTGTGGAGAGGGTTCCTTTGTACGACATCCTTGAAATGATGGCTTATGGGAAACAGAAAGGCGCCCGCCTTTTGGGCCCAGGATCAATTGGCATTATCAGTCCTGGCATTGCGGCCGCGGGCTGGCTCGGAGGCACTCCGGAGTTTGCAAAAAGAGTTTTTGTGCCAGGGCCTGTGGGTGTCATCTCAAGAAGTGGTGGGCAGTCTGGTACGGTGCCATGGGCTATTCAACAGGCAGGCCTTGGTGTGACCACGGTCTTGCATATCGGGACAGAGCCGGTTGTGGGTCAGTCCTTCGGCGACATCCTGCCTCTTTTCGAAGCGGATAAGGATACAAAGGGTGTTGCGATCTTTGGTGAAATTGGCGGTCCTTATGAAGAAGAGGCAGCCGATGCAGTGAGAACAAAAAAATTTACGAAACCCCTTGTTGTTTATGTGGCCGGGGCATGGGCTCCGGAAGGAATGCGGTTTTCCCATGCGAGCAGTATTATCGAAAGAGGGAAGGGATCAGCGAAGAGTAAGATCGCTTCTCTTAAAGAAGCAGGAGTTCATGTAGTGGACCGGCCCGATGAAATCGCTCCAACTATTAAACGGCTATTAAAAGCCTAACATGACGTGAGCCGGAAGGCGTTAGGTGTGAGGGGTTTTCGCCTTACCCCTAACGCTTTACGCCTCACGATTTATCATAAAAATAAAATAGGAGGTGCTAACATGACTGTGATGAGATCCGTTTTTTATATTCCGGGTAATAATGATAAGATGATTTCCAAGGCTCCCGAAACTCCAGCTGACATCATCACTTTAGATTTGGAGGATTCCGTCCCCCCTGCCGAGAAACCAAAAGCTCGTGAAATGACGCGGGAGAACTTGAAATTTGCAGGATCGGGTGGATCTACTATTTATGTTCGAATCAACAACTGGGAGACATTGATGACCAATGATGATCTTGAGGCCATTGTTCATGAAGGGCTTTCGGGTGTTTGCCTCGCCAAGTGTGGCGGTGCGGATCATGTTCAACGTCTTGACTGGAAACTGGAAGAGTTAGAGCGAAGGAGAGGGCTCAAAGTAGGGAGCATCGCCATTCAGCTTCTTATCGAGACAGCCAAAGGGGTGATTCATGCTTATCCTTCAGCCATCGCCAGCAAACGAGTCAATTCTCTTATCTTCGGCGCTGTCGATTATACAAAAGATATGAGGGTGAAACTCACCATCGAAGGAGATGAACAATTATATGCGAGAGCTCATAACGCTGTGGCTGCCAGGGCTGCGGGTTGCATTGCCATTGATTGTCCATTTGTAGCTTTTAAAGACACAGAAGCCTTTGAGAAGAATACGCGCTTCGGCCGTCAGTTAGGCTATGAAGGAAGAATGCTTATTCATCCAAGCCAGATCGAACCCGCACATAAAATCTACACCCCATCTCCAGAAGATGTGGATTGGGCAAAAGGTGTTGTAAAGGTTTTTGAGGAAGAGGGAATTGCGAAGGGCGCTGCGGCTGTTTCCTATATGGGGAAAATGGTGGACACCCCGGTCTATGAGAATGCCCGGACGATCCTTGCCATTGTAGCAGAGATTGCAGCTTTTGATTCAAAACGGAAGAAATGAGGTCCTCGGGCCCCCTCACCTTTATCCTCTCCCCCGCAGTCGGAGACTGTGTCGTAATGGGGAAAATGGTAAAAATGTCATGCTGAACTTGTTTCAGCATCTAAAAATTCAATGAGTTACGAGACCCTGAACCAAGTTCAGAGTGACAAAAAGGCGATTGCGACACAGTCTCCGCAGTCAGGGGAGGGTGAGGGGGATGTAATAAAATTTGAATTATGAAGATTATCCTTGTCGGCCAGGGCCCCTTTGGAGAGAAGGTACTGCAAGCCTTGATTCAAAAAGGAGAGAAGGTAGTCGGGTCCTTCTCTCCTCCAGATAAAAGGGGCGAGGCGATGAAGACCTTGGCTGAGAAATCGGGAATCCCCTTCTTTCGTCCAAATTTAATGAAGAATCCTCAGATTTATGATGCTTATTTGAAATTGCAACCAGATCTTGCCATATTGGCATTTGTAACTGATATTATCCCTGAAAAGTTACTCACTGTCCCTTCCCTGGGAACCATCTGTTATCATCCTTCTATTTTACCGAGACATCGCGGCGCCAGCGCTATTAATTGGGCCATCATTCAAGGAGATACCCGAACGGGTTTGACCATTCTTTGGGTTGATAAAGGCATTGATACTGGTCCCATCTTGCTCCAAAAAGAAGTAGAGATTAGCCCTGATGAGACCACGGGATCTCTTTATTTCAATACCCTCTTTGCAATGGGAGTGAATGCCATGGTGGAGGCTGTTGAATTGATCAAAAAAGGAAAAGCGCCAAGGATCCCGCAGGATGAATCCAAAGCAACTTACGAACCTCCTTGTGATGATCGAGTCGCATCCGTGAAGTTTGAAAAACCGATTAAGGACATTTACAATTTAATTAGGGGATGTGATCCTCAACCAGGCGCTTATACGACTTTTAAAGGGAAAAGGGTAAGGCTTTATGATGCTAAAATGTACCCTTCGGCAATTGAGAAACAACCTGGTGAAATCGTCTCGATCGAAGAGGGGAATCTTCAAATCGCTGTAAAAAGTGGAGTCATACGAGTTGGCAAACTTAGAGTGGACAAAGGGGAGAAGATAGGGCCAGTTGAATTTGCGAAATTAGTGGATGTGAAAATTGGAGATCGGTTCGGCGGATGAATCAACCCTGAAGGGTTGAATTACAGGATTATGAGACCCGTAACTCAAGGCTTTAGCCTTGACGAAGGAGAAATCAACCCTAAAGGGTTGAGTTACAAACCTAAGATATCTGTAACTCAAGGCTTTAGCCTTGATATAGAAGGAGATGTTATGGACCGGGAAAAAATGGTTGAAGAACTTGTCAAGCTTGTGGGGAAAGAAAATGTCTTATCCTCAGAGACAGATTTATACCTCTACGGTTACGATGCCTCTCTTTTTCGGGGAAAACCTGATTGTATTGTTCTTCCTGGTTCAACGGAAGAAGTTTCCAAAATAGTAAAATTTGCCCATGAAGCAGGGGTTCACGTTGTGGGCAGAGGGTCAGGGACAAACCTGAGCGGTGGCACTATTCCAACACAAGGCGGAATCGTCGTCCATTTTTCCAGGATGAATAGAATCTTAGAGATTGATATCGAAAATCAGAGGGCTGTGGTAGAGCCAGGGGTCTTTACACTCGCTTTGAAAAACGCATTGGCACGCTACGGATATGTTTATCAACCAGACCCTGCCAGTGAAAAGGTCTCCACTTTCGGCGGAAATTTTGGAGAAAATTCAGGAGGACCACACTGCCTCAAATATGGAGTGACAACCAATCACATCTTGGGAGCCGAAGTAGTCCTCTATAACGGGGATGTTGTCCATGTGGGCGGCAAGACGTTAGACAATCCAGGGTATGATTTGACAGGGGTTCTCGTGGGTTCAGAAGGCACCCTTGGAATTGCCACGAAGTTGATTCTGCGAATCATGCCAAAACCAGAAGCGGTCAAGACCATGCTGGCCATTTACAATACTTTAGAGGATGCTGGAAAAACAGTCTCAGCCATTATCGGCGATGGCATCGTTCCTGCGACTCTTGAGATGTTAGATAGACTGACCATCAAAGCGGTCGAGGAATCTATTCATGCAGGTTTTCCATTGGATGCTGAGGCTGTTCTGATAATCGAACTGGATGGACTCAAGGATGGGATGGAGAGGCTGGCCGAAAGGATCATGGAGATCTGCAAAAAGAATAATGTCCGGGAAGTCAAGGCGGCAAAAACCGAGGCAGAAAGGATGCAGCTCTGGGCAGGTCGAAAGGGAGCCTTTGGCGCCATTGCCAGGCTTCGGCCTAATTATCTGGTCTGCGACGGCACTGTTCCAAGAACAAAGCTTCCGGAAGTTTTGACAAAGGTCATGGAGGTGGGGAGAAAATATGATCTTTCGATTGCAAACGTCTTCCATGCGGGAGATGGAAACCTCCATCCTCTGATCCTTTTCGACGAGCGAAATGAGGAGGAATTGAGAAAGGTTCATTTGGCAGGCTCTGAAATCATGAAATTATGCGCGGAGGCGGGTGGAACGATCAGCGGCGAGCATGGCATTGGCACGGAGAAAAAGAAGGAGATGCTCTTCGTCTTTACTCCTCAAGATATTGGCGCCATGAAAAAGGTGAAAATGGCCTTCGATCCGGAAGACATTTACAATCCGGGAAAGGTTTTACCGGAAATTCAAGAATAAATTGTACAACACCCCCTCACCCCCTCCCTCTCCCTCCCCCCTTGAGAGGCTGTTTCACAATGAGGGAAATGGCATGTTTGTCATTCTGAACGAAGTGAAGAATCTCATGGAGTCAATAAGTTAGAAAACAGAGATTCTTCGGCTAACGCCTCAGAATGACATTGTGACACAGTCTCTGAGGGGGAGGGTGAGGGTGGATAGGGGAGGAGAATCTGTTATGCCCAAGACTGATAAACTTTTTTCCAAATTGAGAGAGATCATTGGAGAAGCCAATGTCATCCAAGATCCGGATAAGCTCAAGGCCTATGCCATAGATGGAAAGAAACCGAAGGTAATCGTCTCTCCAGGGACAATTGATGAGGTTTCAAAGGTCGTTGCCCATGCCAATCAGCAGCATCTCTTCATCACCCCGAGAGGGAACGGAACCAAAATGGGAATGGGTGGAATTCCAAAAAAGATTGATATTATTCTTTCCACCAGCCAGCTCAACCGTATCACAGATAGCGACTGCGAAAATCTGACCCTCTCCGCTGAAAGTGGAATGACTCTGGATGAAGTTCAAAAAAGTTTGGCGAAAGTGGGAAAAGGATATTTTCTTCCTCTTGATCCACCTTTCACAGAAAAAGCTACTTTGGGTGGTATTATAGCGACTAACTCCAGCGGGCCCAAGAGGCTCCTCTACGGCACGGTCAGGGATTTGATCATTGGCGCTAAGACTGTTTTCCCAAACGGGGATATTGTGGTTTCTGGTGGAAAGACAGTTAAAAACGTTTCCGGGTATGACATGTGTAAACTCTTGATCGGTTCTTATGGAACATTGGGTATACTCTGTGAAATGACTTTTAAACTTCTTCCTCTCCCTGAAAAGGAGGCAACCTTATTGCTCTCTTTTGCCAAATTAGAGGAGGCAGATAACTTCGTTCGTGAAATGAGAGGCTCCCAGTTAATCCCTTCATCCATTGAAACTCTCAATGCAATAGCTGTGCAGAAGATGAAATACGCCATATCCATGCCTCCTAATGGAAATTATCTCGTTGCCATTGGATTGGAAGGGGTCGCTGAAAGCATTGATAGGCAGATTTTTGAGATGAGTGAGATAGGAAAGAAACATGGGATTCTTGAAGCAGTGACTCTATATTCGGAGAAGCATCAGGCTTTCTGGATCGCTATCCGTGACTTCTCCAAGGGATTAACCGAGAAATGCCCAAACCTCATCTCCCTGAAATCAAACTTCTTAATCTCTAAATCCGGGGAGATGCTGGAGAGTTATGAAAAAATTACCCAAGGTCTGGGAATAGATGGAGCCTTCATCTCTCATGCGGGGAATGGAATTCTATATTCCTATATCTTGCCAGCGAAGAATTTTCGATCAAAGATTGAATCCCTTGTTGAGCTTATCGGAAAACTGACCTTCGAAGCGATGAAAAACGAAGGCAACCTTGTGGTGGAATCGTCTCCCCTTTCGATTAAAAAGAAGGTGGATGTATGGGGACAATCCCGAAGTGATTATCTGGTCGTGCGCCGATTGAAAGAACAAATAGACCCAGGTGGTATTCTAAATATAGGCCGGTTTGTGGGAGGAATTTAAGCGGAATGATCAATGCAAAATGATCAATGAGAAATTATCAATTAGCAATGTAAAGTTAAGGCACGGATATGCGGATTTAGTGGGGATCATTGATAATTGCTAATTGATTATTGTTAATTTTGCAATGATTTTTTGAGGACAAGGAGTGAATGATGAAACAAGAAGAGCTCAAAACCTTATTATATGACGAAATCGCCAAATGTAATCGATGCGGTTTCTGTCTGGCACACTGTCCAATATATACAATAATGGGAAGAGAATGGGCTACACCACGGGGGAAAAATGCCCTTGTCAGAGCTATCATCGAGGGGAAAATCGGCTGGACACCAGAAATAGAAGATACACTTTTCCGATGCACAGGCTGTAGGCTTTGTACGCAAACCTGTTTTCCTGCTGTAGAAACCAACCAAGGGGTTCTCGCAGGAAGGGCATGTTTAGCAGATATGCACCAGTACCCAAAAATAGTGGATCGAGTGGTGGAAGCGCTGGAGAATAATTTCAATATCTCCGATGAACCTAACGAAGATCGTACCCTGTGGATGGATTTCTTAAAGAACGTTCCAGAGCACATGTACCAGAAGGAGAAAGCCGAGGTGGTCTATTTTGTGGGATGTGTGGCGGCTTTCTTTCCCTTGGTCCAGAAGATTCCGCAGGCCTTCGTTCAGGTTTTAGATAAAAGCAAAGTGGACTTTACCATCCTCGGAGGGGAGGAGTGGTGTTGTGGCTTTCCCCTCATTCAGATGGGGATGGAAGAGAAGATGCAAAAATTGGTGGAGCATAATCAGGAAAAAGTCAAACAAGTGAGTGCGAAAACAGTTGTTTTTGCCTGTCCCTCTTGCTTCCATACTTGGAAAGAAAAGTATAATACCAATGCAGAACTGCTCCATTCAACCCAGTATATGGAGAGATTAATTAATGAGAAAAAAATTGTCTTTAACAACGGTTTCAACAAGACGGTAACTTATCATGATCCCTGCGATCTGGGGAGAAACAGCAAGGTCTTCGATCCACCGAGGAATATCCTGAACGCAATTCCTGGACTTAAGCTGGTGGAAATGGCAAACAACCGGCAGTTGTGTAACTGCTGTGGGGGTGGAGGAGACCTTGAGATGATCGATCCGGAACTCTCTGCCGCCATTGCGGAGAGGAAGATTCAGGAGATTCAGGATACAGGGGCTGAAGTCGTGGTCACGTCCTGTCAACAATGTATCCGAACTATTTCGGGTTATGCCAGGAAGAAAGAAATTGATCTTAAAGTGATGGATATCACAGAAGTCGTTCTGGAGGCCATGGGGTCTTAATTCATTGTCGAAGAAGAAATGAAGAGGGATGAATTTTTCAACCCGATAGGTAAAAAAATCCCGGCTCTTTACGCCCGGGAATTTTTTAGTTGGAGCAATAACCGTTTCAATTCTTCCTTAACTTCTTTGCTTGGCTTTTTTAAAGGAAGTCTTGGATTTCCGCCAAAATATCCTGCGAGGTCCATCGCTACCTTCAAGCCGCCGATGCCATATTTTATTGTCACTGCTTTGGCCAAGGGGATTAATCGACCTTGTGATGCCCTTGCCTCATTCGTTTTCCCTTTGTTAAAGAGGTTCTGAATCTGGACGCACTCTTGAGGAGCCACATTTGCCACAGCCAGGATTCCACCCACTGCTCCTACACAAAGGGCAGGAAAGAATACAGGCGCCGAGCCTACAAAAACAGCAAATCCTTTTTTAGACAGATGGATAATTTCACTCAATTGACCGATATTCCCTGAACTGTCTTTGATTCCCACGATATTGGGATACTCAGAGAGCTTGGCCACCCATTCCGGCTCTAAATTAATTCCAGTAAATTGTGGAACGTTATAGATGAGGATTCCAATTTTGGAAGATTCTGCGACAGCAATAAAATGATCGTATAGAATCTGTGGCCTCATAGACCCTTTAAAATAGGAAGGGGTGACAACCAGAGCATAATCCGCCCCCATTTTAGCTACCTGATTGGTAAATCGAATAGTCTCCTGAGTCGATTCCATTCCTGTTCCAACAAGCATAATCTTTGAGGTGGGAATAGATTCCCTTGAGACCTCGACGACTTTTATTTTTTCCTTCTCATTTAAATAGACAGCCTCTCCATTTGATCCCAAGACGAGATAGCCGGAAAGACCTGTCTTATTCCATTTTTGAAAATTCTTTTTGAGTTTATCCGAAGCCAATTTCCCATCTTGAAAAGGGGTAGTGATGGGTGGCAAAACACCGTTGAGTTTCATAAGCGATTTCCTTTCATAAAATATTAGGGTTCCAGGATTCTATGGTTCAAGGGTTCGAGTAATAAATAGTTTAAGATTTTCACTTGACACTTCCTGCCTGCCGCAGGCATTGAATCATGGACCCCTTGGACCCTTAAAAAATAACATGAGACTCTATGTTCCGTCAAATAACGTTTTACTGACCCATATGTTATAATTTTTCTTGACAATTATCACTAATCCTATTGTAATGAGAGGAAATTTCTAATGGGAGAAAGCAGTGGTCGAGGAAAAAATCAAGGATGCGACGAAGATTTTAAATCTTTTAAGATCGATGTCCGGCTATAAACCCCATTTTGAGATCATTGGAAATTATCGTCTGATTGATGATGGCGTTCGACCAGAGGCCACCATTATGCTCCAAGCCAATGGCAAGGAGATGCATGAAGCGGATACAGGGGTGGGACCAGTGGACGCCCTGGCAAAGGTTTTGAAGAAATCGCTCAAATCGATCTTTCCTGAGATTGATCAGGTGAAATTGATCGATTTCAGTTCAAGAATCTTCGACCCGGGAGCCGGAACGGCCGCAGGGGTGGAGGTGGAGATTTTGTTCAGCAATGGGAAAGACGCATGGAGAGTGAAGGCATTTTCTGAAAATATATGCAGGGCCTCCTTTCTGGCGTTGGTGGATGGATTCGAATATGGGATTTATATTTCAAGAGAAAAGAAAGTAGAAGAGTAAAAAAACATTGCAAATTGAAAATTGCAAAATAAAAGCTTAAGCTTTGATGGAATTGTAAAAAGTTTAAAGGCTATTTTCTGTCATTCCTGCCCCGTATCAAGTACGGGGTAAACTCCAGCAGGAATCCAGTCTTTTTAGCTATTTAGAATTACCCTGGATTCCCGTTCCCCGATCGCTGTCGAGGACAAGTTTCACGGGAATGACAACTTTTTACGAATTCATTGAATTTTGCATTTTGAAATGGAATGGAGGTTTTTATGGATCGCAAGAAGTTAGAGGAAGTAATTAAAAAAAAAGCCAAGGATGGAAAGCTTCCCTGTGCGGTTTGTTTTAAGATCGCCGATGATTTTGGAATACCGAAAAAGGAGTTGACGAAAGTCCTGAATGAGATAAAGATCAAAATCAGCCAGTGCCAGTTGGGGTGTTTTGAATAAATTCTGGTTTGACCCGTTCGACAGGGCTCAGGGTCAACCCCGAGCGTGCCGAGGGGTTGACAAAAAAAAACATTTGAATATAATAAAGCCATTAATCCCCCCTTCCCCCCCTTTAGTCTCCGACCCAGAGCGGTCTCTCTCCGAGCTGGAGACCTCTACGAGCCGGAAGCTGACCCGGAGGGAAAAAGGGTGCTGGGGGGATTTTGAAGGAGGTGAGAGGGCGTCAAAAAAAGAATAGGGTGGGGGAATTCATTGATATCTCATAGGTGGTTTGATCACCAAAAGGAGGTAAAATTATGAATTCAGTTGTTGTCCTGATTTTAGGTTTTGTTGTTGCTTTCATTGGTTACCGTTTCTATTCAAAGTACGTCGATACGAAAATTATGAAGGCTGACCCCAAGAAGGCCACTCCAGCCAAGATGTATATGGATGGAGTGGAATTTATGCCCACCAGTAAAAACATCCTTTTTGGTTACCAATTCAAATCGATTGCAGGGGCAGCGCCAATAATCGGACCAATCATTGCCATTCAATGGGGATGGCTTCCTGCACTCATATGGATTTTGGCAGGTACCTTCTTCATCGGATGGGTGCAGGATTATTCAAGCGCCATGATAGCTATGCGACACGAAGGAGCTTCCTTTGGAGGTTTGAGCCACAAACTGATTTCACCAAGGGCTCGAATCATCCTTCTTTCTTTTATCTATTTTTACCTACTTCTCATTGCTGGCGCTTTTGGTAATGTCGTTGTCGGCACAGCCATAGGCCTTAAAGCCGCTCCCATGGCTTGGCTTTTCCTGACGATCGGCGGAGTACTGGCTGGGCAGATGATCTATCGCTGGAAGAAGGATATTATTCTGACCACTGTGGTCACAGTCGTCATAGTCTTGATTGGGATATGGCTTGGGACAGCTGCACCCTCGAATAAAATTATCGGAGATTCACTTGCCAATAGTCGATTCTTATGGGCTATCGCTGCATTTGTCTTCTGTTATTTTGCTGCAGTATTACCCATCTGGAGGTTTGCACTTCCCATTAACTATGTGGGCTCTTACATCGTTTTCCTGGGACTATTTTTTGGAATCATTGGGGTGTTTGTTCTCCATCCTGATTTTACCCTCCCTGCTTATACCAGTTTTTCAATAAAAATAGGACCCATTTGGCCAATCATGTTTGTGACCATTGCATGCGGGGCTATTTCTGGGTGGCATAGCATTGTGTCGAGTTCAGGGACCGCCAGACAGTTAGAGTACGAAACCGATGCTCGTCCGGTTGGAGGCGGCGTGATGTTTGTGGAGATGATGCTTGCTTTATTCGCCTTGGTCATTGCAGGAGCAATTTATGCTTCTCCAGCCGAATATGGGGCAGCATTGGGTAAGGGAGCCGGATTTGTTTTTTCAGTTGGGGTTTCGAAATTCCTGGGGACATTAGGACTCCCAGCGAATATAGGTGCATCTTATGGAAGCGTCATGATGATCGTCCTGGCCGTCACCATTTTGCAACTGGTCATCCGATTTATGAGAGTGGCAACCTCAGAATTGTTGGGCGATATCAGCCCGATCTTTAAAAATGCCCACATTGGGACGATCATCGCCAGCATCCTTAGTATTATTCTGGTATTGACAGGATGGTTTCAATACTTGTGGGTGTTGTTCGGAGGAGCGAACCAATTGATGGCTTCCTTAGCATTAATGTTGGTAACAGCCTATTTGATGTCAGAAGGAAAGCCGGCTGCTTACGCCTTTTATCCAATGATCTTCATGTTCGTCACGACTGTAGCTGCTCTTCTGTATACCTCCTATGGGCTGCTTAGCAGAGTCTTTACAGGGGCTGTGAAGGGTACAGAGGCCTTGATAGGAAATACACTCATGGGATTGATTGGGTTCTTCCTCGTTATTGCTGCCATCATTCTGGCAGTGGAAGGAGTGAAGGCTTTTAATCGTTACCGTGCGGTGAAAGCTCAACCTGCACCTGCGAAGGCATAATTATTCCGTAAGGTGTAAGGCGGAAGGCGTTAAGCCTAATGAGAAATCCTCTACCCATTCAGGATAATACCCTCCCCTTGATGGGGGAGGGTAAGCCCTGCACCACGTTGGGTGCAGGGCAAAGCCCTGAACCTCAAATGGTTCAGGGGGTGGGGGTGAAAAAGAGTCTGGGGGCTTGATTTACTTGAATACTTTTGTTAAAAAGGGTTGGGTAGATCAAGCCCCTGAAATTTTTCAAACATGTAGTCGCAGGACTTCGGCGTGAGCTCGGTCGAACGCTTTAGCCTGCGTTAGCGGAATATGACGCAACCTGAAGGTTGCGGCTACAAAAGTCGCTGAGCAGATGTGTAGTGCCCTCATTTATTGCCTGCTTTTGGTAGGCAGGGGTGGCGGTGAAAACAGCATTCAAATCCCCCCATCCCCCCTTTTCTAAAGGGGGGTAAGGAGGGATTAAATTTTTTCAAGGGAGAAAGATTTATGACAGAAGAGAAGAAAAAAAAGAAGGGCGGATTTTTTAAGGCGGTTCAAGAATTTGTTTATGGTATGGCGGCTCATGACTCAGCCCGTTTTGCTATGAAGACAAGGGCGAGCATGGAGCACCTCTTCATTCTCATTACCATGGGAGATATGCTGGGAGTTCCGATTCTACCTCCATACTATTCTTTAAGGTTATTGCCCTATGTCGTTCCCCAGATTTCCACCTGGAAACGGAGAATGTTGAGAGAAAAAGATTTAACAGATGCGCTTGCCTAATATGGTTTATTGAGTTTGTTGGGTTCATTGAGTTTATTGTGTTAACCCAAAGAACTCAAGCAACCCAAGTAACCCGATAACCCAGAGGGGGTGATTCACATTCCATTAGCAGATATATTTGAAAAGTTTCCGGATCGGCGATACATCATGTTTGGTGGAAAAGGGGGGTTGGGGAAAACCACTTTTTCAGCAGCCACGGCCTATTATTTAGCTAAAAAAGGGAAAAAGGTCTTGGTCTTTTCTGTCGATCCTCAGGCCTCTTTAACCGATATCTTCGAGAGAGATATCTTTGGCAAGGGGCCAACAGAGATCATTCCCAACCTCTATGCACAAGAGATCGATGCCGACCATCGTGTAAAGGAATATCAGCAGGAGATCCGGCAGAAGATCTTTGATATGTATGGTATGGATAAGATTCCGGATGAGATAGAGAGCTACATCCAGGCTGCAGCAGCAGAGCCTGCCATGGAAGAAAGCGCCATTTTTGATGAGGTAGTTGATATTGTCGTCAAGGGTGGATATGACTACTATATCTACGATTTAGTCCCTTTAGGCCATGCCCTTTACTATTTGAGCATGGCATCCGTCTATGATGCCTGGATCGATAAGATCACCGGCCTCCGAGAACAGATGAGGGAATATGACCAGGTGGCTGCTGTGATCCGGCGTGAAAAGGAATTGGATGAAGATGCCATTCTGAATGAACTTCTTTTTATCAAAGACCGGATCAACAAATCATCGAGCATCCTGACCGATAAAAAGAAAACAGCCTTCTTTTTCGTCATAACCGCTGAGGAGATGATCATTAAGGACACCTTAAAGGCAGCAGAACTTTTTGCTAAGTTTGACGTTCCTTTGAGTGGATATATTATCAATCGGGTTCTGCCTCTTGGATTGAAGGACCAAAATATTCCCGAATATTTAAAAAATCGTCTCGTGATGGAGGAACATTACCTGAAGGTGATTGACACCACTTTTGGTAAACAGATTTTAGCATCCGTCCCTGAAATGGAGCGAGATGTAACCGGCCTTGCTATGATTGAGAAGATGGCCAAGGCGATGTTTGGGAATTTTTAACCCCAGGAGAGATGAGGGTATCAGAACATCAGGATATCAGGATAACAGGTTTTACCTGATTCCCTGATAGTCTGGTAACCTGGTATCCTATGAGGGGAAGGAGTTAAATGGTGGACCAAATCACAATTGATATGAAAAAATTTTTAAAGGATCACCCCCGCTTGAAATACATTTTTTTTGGGGGAAAGGGAGGAGTGGGAAAGACCGTCATGGCTGGGGCCGCAGCGCTCTGGTCAGCCAAACAAGGAAAGAAGACGTTGCTCGCCTCGACCAATCCTGTCCATAGCCTTTCTAACCTCTTAGAAAAGGATGTCTTTGGAAAGGCAGCCGTCGTTTGCGATGAAGAGAAATGCTATGCCTTTGAGATCGATACAAAGGATACGATTGAACGGTCCAAGCGAGAAATCCGCGAGAAGATCAACTGGTTTCTAAAATTTGCAGACATTACGACAAAGGCAGAGGATTTCATCGAATCAGCCACCATGAATCCTGCCTTCGAAGAGTCGGCTATGTTTGAGAATATGGTGGATCTCATGTTCAAGGATGAATATGAGTTTTACGTTTTTGATACCGCACCGACAGCAAACGCCAGGCGTCTCCTGGGGATGTCGAAGGTTTATTCCCTGTGGGTAGAGAAGATGCTGAAGAGCAGGGAAGAGGCAAAATCCCTGAAGGAAATACTTTCTTTCTCCAAGAAGCAAAAGAAAGATCCTCTCTTAGATTACCTCTTAGGTTTTAAGGACAGGATGGGTAATGCCAAAAATCTTTTGACCGATGAGGCTCTCACCGCCTTCTTTTTTGTCACCTTGCCTGAAAGTCTTCCTATCGCCGTGATCACCCGGTTCATCAACTGGTTCCATGAATTTGGGATTCCAGTGGGTGGCGTCATCGTCAATGGAGTGATTCAAAAGGACCAGGTGGGAAAAGATGCTGTGGAGTTCGTCCTCAACCGAGTTAAGATGCAAGATGAGCATATGGAAGAGATTTGGAAGATATTTGGAGACAGGGTGAGGGCGATTGTTCCTTTATTTGAGACAGAGGTTAAGGGAGCAAAGATGTTGAATCGAACGATTGAATATCTTTTTACACCCTCACCTCGTTAACATGTAGACCTGAAAATAACCCTCTATTAATTCCGCCAAAATTGGTATACATTTGGTAAGGCCTCAGTTATGGTCGGCTGAAGTTTACCTTAGCCTGTAACTCAGCCCTTTAGGGCTGCCGCCGGCCCATGAGGGCCTCCCTCCGGGGAATGAGCCCTTCCGGGGCGGAGCCTGGCCCGGAGGGAAGAATCAGGGCTAAAGCCCTAAGTTACACTTTCTTTTAAGGATTTTTTACCCGTAACTGATGGGTTATGCATTTGTGTCAAAAGATGACACTTTCCGTTCAAATCGTGAAATATTTGCATATTTGGACTCCTTCATCCCGAAGCAATAATAAGCTAATCAATTGAAATCATGACCTTTTTCAAAAATTGCAATGTTGGTACAAAAATTGCTCAAATAATCATAGTTTAACCTGTTGTTTTCATTTAATTTTTAAAGAGATTTGAACATGATGCTCGGTTTGATCCAACTTTTATTTGCTGTTTTTGCAATCTATAGCGTCCTTAAATTTCCTGAAGGGCTGAAGCTTGTCGTGCCTTTAGCTTGTCTTATTGCAATGCTCGTCGTCAGTCGGGTCGAAAAAGGAAAATCTGAGAAAAAAACAGCGCGGATGAGTTTTTTACATTCAGAAATTGACAAAGCGTCAAAGAAGGAATCCATGGCAATCAAAGATCAGAATTTTTTCCTCGTCGAATCACTGCTCTGGCCAAAAAGTGAATTGTTGTTAATTGATGCCGTTCATTCCATCTTCAAAGATTTGGGATTCAAGATTGCCGGCGGGATCAACTACCAGTTCGTAGATCGCATTGTTAAAATTCCAGAAACCCAGATGGTTTTTGGAATACAGATTCTGATGAGTGAAGGAGAGGTGGAGGGAAACCATCCCAAGATCAACCGAGCCTTACAGTTTGAGAAAGAAAAAAGGGAGAATGAAAAATCCTTGATTATTGCAAGCACCCATATCCACCTTCCGCTTTCTGAAAGGAGCCAGGTGAGTCAGATCTCCAAAGAACTGGGAAGTTTCTTAATCCGGCACAATATGAGTTTCATCACTACTCATCACCTTTATGAGCTCTGCCAGAAAGCAAAAGGAGGAGAGATTGACATCTTTGGGTTCTTCGAGAAGGTCTATTCTCATTCGGGTGGGACCTTTCCATTAAAAGGGGCTGCGAATTCTCATTCACCTTTATTTGACCTACCTGCCCAATAAACCATAAAAGGGTTCAAGGATTCTAGGGTTAAGGGTTCTAGAGTCAGAAAAATCTTTCTAATATTTGCTAGACTTTTCAAAACTGTTCAAAATCCTCATCTTTGCTATTATTCTCTCCAACAGCCTTTTTGATTCCTTGTTGTTTTTAGTCACTTCACTTGTACCCCTGAATCCTGAAATCCTTGAACCCAAAGACCTTTTTAATTTAAGGAACTTTCCATTTTCTTTCCCCTTCGTTATAATATTATTAATGGAAGTCAAAGAGATCTTTGCCAAGACCATTTTGACCAAGACAGCTATCTCTGGTTTTGATTACTGTATCAATCCGTATGTAGGATGTGGGCATGGTTGCCGGTACTGCTATGCCAGTTTCATGAAGCGTTTTACCGGTCATCTGGAACCGTGGGGGGAGTTCATCGACGTGAAAGTGAATGCTCCTTACTTGTTGAGAAAGCAGTTAAAGAGGGCAAAGCAAGGGATCGTTGCCCTCAGCACAGTGACCGACCCCTATCAGCCTATCGAGATGAAGTATCACCTGACTCGGAAATGTTTGGAAGCTCTTTTGGAAACCCAACTTTCAGTAAATATATTGACCCGTTCACCTCTCTGTCTGAGAGATATCGATCTATTTAAACAGTTTAAAAGAATTGAAGTAGGCCTCTCTATTACAACTCATGATGAGGGGATCAAGAAGATTTTTGAACCCTATTCTCCCTCTATCCACTCTCGAGTGAAAGCGCTGAGAATCCTTCGTCAAGAAAAGATTGAGACCTATGCGTTTGTTGGTCCGATGCTTCCTTTAGATCCGAAGCCACTGGTGGCGATGCTCGATGGGTTGATTGACGAGGCGCTTATCGATCGAATGAATTATCCGAATAAGGTGAAGGCAATTTATCGCAAAGCCAAGTTGGAGAAGTATTTGGAAGAGGATTATTTTCATGTAGTTGGAGCGGAGTTGAAGGAGCGTTTTGAGAAAAAGGGAATTCCTGTATCGATGATATTTTAAAGAAGTGACTAAGGCGCCTATAGTGGGCTAAAATGACTAAAAACGGTGTTAGTGTTATGCTGTGCTGGCGTGCTGCCGTTAACTGCAATACCGCAGCACTGCAATACCGCAGCACTGCAATACCGCAGCACTGATACTTCACGCTTAAGGAGTAAGCCATGACGATCGGCAGATTTGGATTGAGAAGAGGAGATTACGATTTTCCACCCTTCAGACCGCCCAGTGAGGCAAACAGCCTTCTTCTAAGAGTTACCCGAGGATGCCCCTGGAACCGATGCACCTTCTGCTCGATGTATAAAGGGATGAAGTTCGAGATCAGGGATCTTGAAGAGATTCTGGGAGATATCCAATTAGCCAGGGATCTTTATGGGGATAGGATCAGGACAGTTTTTATTGGAGATTCCAATAGTCTTGTGGCGAAGACCGAAATGTTGGTCAAAATTTTAAATGTTTTATTTTCCTCCTTTCCCCATATCGAAAGAGTGACCAGTTATGCGCGAGCCAAGACCATTGCCAAAAAGCCTTTAGAGGATTTGATAAAAATATATCAAGCAGGTTTAGCCAGGCTCCATGTGGGTCTTGAGACCGGCGATCGAGAGCTCCTCAAGGAGATTGAGAAAGGGGCGACTCCAGAGGAGATGATCGAAGCGGGGAGAAAAGCTAAGGAAGCCGGGTTTGAATATTCTTTATATGTTTTGTTAGGGATTGGCGGTGAAGAAAAATGGGAACAACATGCCCAAGGGACAGCAGAGGTATTAAATCAAGTCGATCCCCATTTCATCCGTGTTCGGACATTTATCCCCCAACCCAACTCTCCACTCTATGAGGCCATGGAAGAGGGGCGTTTCCAACCGGGTTCGCCAGAAACGATATTAAAGGAAACAAAACTGCTTTTGGAAAAACTTCAAGTGACCTCTCAATTTTTAAGTGATCATATCTCTAATCTTCTTCCCCTCCATGGAAAACTCCCCGAAGATAAAGAAAAAATGATTCAGATGATTGATGAGGCTTTAAGAGGGCTCAAAGAAAATGACTTATTGAGGGAAGAGATGGAGATGAGAAGACACCTTACGAATCTTTAACTGGAATGATGGAATAATGGAATAATGTGTTTAAAGGGAAAGAAACCACTCTAGGCCTTCTTATTTTTGAACCCATTATTCCAATTATCCAATATTCCAATATTCCATTATTTCGTGCCGCAGGTGGAGCAACTGGTGGCTGAGCAGCCTCCGCAGGAGGAACTGGCGGCGCTCTTAAACTTTCCACCGCTGGAAAAGGCAAAGGCAGACATCATCCGATGAACTTTTTTGCTTTTGCATTTAGGGCAGGCGATCTTTTCGGAGGTATTAAATACCAGTTTTTCGAATTCGTTTTGGCATTGATCACACTGATACTCGTAAATAGGCATCTCACGAACTCCTTTTCAATTCATCGTAACATTTTCTTATTCGATCGACAAGAGAGCCTGCTTTTCTGGCGCCCTTAAGACCTTTTTCTTCTTTCAACTCGGAAAAGATCTTATTGCAAACCTCTTCCACTTTCCTCAAATACTCCTTTTTCAATTTTCTATTTAATTTGAGGGGGGTCAACTTGGCAAAATAGGACAATGACTTTGAATAAGCATTTCTAAAATACTCATTCATCCCGAGGCTGAAATTCAGAAGGAACTGGAGGTCGTGGTTATAGGGATCCATTTTTAGAGCTTTTAAAAAATAGTTTGAGGAGAGGTCGTAATGTTCACTCTGCAGATAGCTTTGGCCGACCACCTGGTAGGCGTCTAAAAATCCTTTTTTGAACATCAAATCGAAAATCTCTTTGGCCTTTTTGGAACCATAAACCTTTTGGAGGAGAGTTAAATTTTCCAAGAGGAAACGGACTAAAAATGTATTTTTAGCGCCCTCTTTAAAAAGATCGATTAATTGCACCATGGCATCTTGAAAGAGAGATCGAGTCTCCTCCATTCCTTCAGTCACTCCCAGTTTGGTTTTCAGGATAATCCGTTCAAATTGTTGGAGGTAGTCCTTTTCATAGTCGGATCTCCCGACCTTCGATTTGTATTGGAGATACTTGGGCTGATAGACTTCCATTTGATAAATATTCTCTCTCAATTTCATTGCTTCGTGGAAGATCGATCCGATCACTAAGTCGAGAAGCCACTCATTTTTGTGGGTTAGCTTTTTCCCTTTATATCGAAAGAGGGAGTGGCACTGTTCCTTTAAGTTGTAAAGGAGGCTATGACCTTTGTCATCGATCCAAATGCCAATATCTGAGAAGTGAAGGCGACCCTCTTTGTATTTTTTAAAGATCTCCTGGAAAGCGACCTCCGAGAGGAGAAGTCCCCGTACGATTTCTAATATATATCTATCGCGTGTCACTTGGGATTTCTTTTCCATTTCACCTCCACTGGTTGTGTCCAATATACCAGGTCATCCCCTCTTTGTGAAGCCCCTAAATTTCCTGAAAAATATTGACGCCACAGGTGAAAAAAAGTTATATAATAATTCTAATTTTTGAAAGGAGGAGATTCTTATGGCGGTCAGGGTTGGAATTAATGGATTTGGAAGGATTGGTAGAAATGTCCTGCGGGCAGGTCTGAATAAGAAGGGGCTGGAATTTGTGGCGGTCAATGATCTCACGGATGCACAGACATTGGCCCATCTCTTGAAATACGATTCTGTCCATGGGAAATTTGGGCCACGGGTAGAAGCGAAAGAGGATGCCATCTCGATTGATGGGAAAGAGGTGAAGGTCTTCGCCCTGAAAGACCCGGGTCAGCTTCCCTGGAAGGATTTGGGAGTGGATGTGGTGCTGGAGAGCACGGGGAGGTTTACGGATCGAGCAGGAGGGGCGAAACATTTGGAAGCCGGCGCCAAGAAGGTGGTCATCTCTGCTCCGTCGAAAGACCCAGATGTTTCTTTGGTCTTGGGAGTCAATGAGAAGGTTTACGATCCTGCAAAACATCATATCCTCTCGATGGGATCCTGTACGACGAACTGTCTGGCTCCCATTGCCAAGATATTGGTGGATGAGTTCGGGGTGGAATATGGTTTGATGACCACCATCCATGCCTATACCAATGATCAGGTGATTCTCGATTTCCCGCACAAGGATCTTCGCCGAGCCAGGGCAGCTGGAATGTCAATGATTCCGACTACTACCGGGGCAGCGACTGCCCTCGCTCTCGTCATTCCGGAATTGAAGGGAAAGATGGACGGGATGGCCATCCGGGTGCCCACACCCAATGTCTCTGTGGTCGATCTGGTAGCGATGTTGAAAAAAGAGACCACCGCAAAGGAGATGAATAAAGTTTTAAAATCTTATGCAGAAGGGAAATTAAAAGGGATCTTGAGTTTTTGTGAGGAACCTCTCGTCTCCATTGACTTCAATGGTAATCCCCATTCCTCTATTGTGGATGGTCCGTCAACAAAAGTGATCGGTGGAAAATTGGTAAAGATTATTTCTTGGTACGATAACGAATGGGGGTTTTCCAATCGAATGGGAGAGTTGTTCTTGTATCTTTTTGGTAAGAAGTAACTTGCTTAGAAAATAAGCGCCTCGTCAAACGGTCAAGGTAACGATGCCCGTATCGTCATCCGGTTACGTTCTTCGTCTTAAGAAGTTAACGTAACCCTTTACCCTTAAACCAAACGGGCCTCGTAACCGTAACCGGTTTTTCGTTCAAGCCAGTTTGTAGGCAAGTGTGGACAACGATTACAGCATGGCAAGGAGTGAAAGGATGACCATTCGGAAAGTTGACCAACTTGAATTAAGAGGTAAACGGGTATTTATTCGAGTCGATTTTAATGTTCCTCAGGACGAGAAGAATAACATCACCGATGATACTCGAATTCTCCTTTCCCTTCCAACCATCCGGTTTGTCAGTGAAGCCGGTGGAAAGGTGATCCTTGCCTCTCATCTGGGAAGACCCAAGGGAAGGAAGGACCCTAAATTTAGTCTGGCCCCAGTTGCTGAAAGGTTATCCCAACGATTGGGGAAAAAAGTGGCCTTCGCTATGGATTGCATTGGAGAAGAGGTTCAGAAACAGATTGGAGGGATGAAAGAAGGGGAAATCCTTCTCCTGGAAAACCTCAGGTTCCATCCTGAGGAGGAGAAGAATGAAGAGGCTTTTTCAAAGGCTTTGGCCTCCCTCTGTGATGTGTATGTCAATGATGCGTTCGGCGCTGCCCACCGGGCTCATGCCTCTACAGAAGGAATGACCCAATTTGTAAAGATTGTGGCGGCGGGTTTTTTAATGATGAAAGAAGTTGAGAGTCTGGAGAAGGCTCTCGTGAACCCGCAAAAACCTTATGTGGCGATTCTTGGCGGCGCAAAGGTTTTTGATAAGATAGGTGTGATTCAAAATCTTCTGGATAAGGTGACCACTCTCCTCATCGGGGGAGGGATGGCCTATACTTTCCTTAAAGCTGAGGGATTTCAGGTGGGAAAATCACTTGTTGAAGAGGATCAGATTGAATTCTCGCTCAATCTCCTTGAAAAAGCGAAGGGAAAGATTAAGTTCCTTCTCCCTTCTGATCACATCGCTGCAGAGAGAATGGATGCCCAAGCAAAGAGTGAGGTTGTGAAGAATGATAAGATTCCTCCGGACTGGGTCTGCCTGGATATTGGTCCAGAGACAGTCAAGACATTTTCAGAGGAAATCAAATCTGCCAGAACCATTGTATGGAATGGGCCCATGGGTGTCTTTGAAATGGAGCCATTCAGTGAGGGGACTTTTGCCATTGCTAAGGCGATCGCTAACTCCTCAGCCTTCAGTGTTGTGGGAGGAGGAGATTCTGTTGCAGCGGTGAACCAGGCAGGGGTGGCGGATAGGATCAGTCATATTTCTACGGGAGGCGGAGCCTCCCTCGAATTTCTCGAGGGGAAAAAGTTGCCCGGCATTGAGGCTCTGAGGAGGGAATAATGGGGAGATTACCCTTTTTTGCGGGAAATTGGAAGATGAATAAAACGGTGGGGGAAGCCCTCGATCTCGTCAAGGGATTGAAAGCGGCCATTTCAGGAGTCATAGGAGTTGAAGGGGAAGTGGAAGTGGCTGTTGCTCCTCCTTTTACGGCGCTCTATGCTGTCCGTAAAGAGATTGAAGGTTCTTCTATTTTTCTCGCTGCTCAGAATCTTTATTGGGAGGAAAAGGGCGCCTTCACCGGCGAGATCTCTCCGCTCATGCTCAAGGAAGTAGGCTGTCACTATGTGATCATCGGTCACTCTGAGAGGCGGCAGTTTTTTGGAGAGACAGATGAGACAGTGAATCGAAGGATCAAGGCAGCGCTGGCCCAGGGTTTGAAGGTGATCTTCTGTATTGGTGAGACGTTAAAGGAAAGGGAAGGGGGGAAGACCTTTTCAGTGATCGAGAGACAGATGGAGGGCGGATTGAAAGGATTGGACGACAGGGAAATGGGAAATATGGTGATCGCCTACGAACCCGTTTGGGCCATCGGAACGGGGAAAACAGCCACTCCAGAACAGGCTGAAGAGGTGCATCGGTTCATCAGGGGAAAAATAGAAAAACTTTATTCACGAGGAGTCTCAGAGGAAATCCGGATCCAATATGGTGGGAGCGTGACCCCGGAAAACATCAAAGGACTGATGAACCAGCCGAATATCGATGGCGCATTGATGGGAGGGGCAAGTCTGAAGGCAGAGTCCTTTTCAAAGATTGTCAGATTTAAAGAATTGTGATATAGATTCAAAAATTAAGAAAGGATTGGGTTTATGAGCATTATCGTTGTTATCCATGTTTTAGTATGCGTTGCGCTCATTTTGATCGTTCTTCTTCAAGCAGGAAAAGGGGCGGAGATGGGGGCCGCATTTGGAGGAGCGAGTCAGACGATTTTCGGGAGCGCTGGGACGATGGGATTTCTTTCCAAGTTGACCACCGTCGCTGCCATTGTCTTTATGATTACCTCGCTTCTTCTAACTTTCTCCTCAACGAGAAGGGCTTCCACGGTCATGAAAGAAAGGCCGGCTCCGACGGCTCCTTCAGTGCCTTCAGAGATGCCGGTTCAACCTCAGGCGCCAGCACCTGAGCAGAAGAAATAGGGAAGTGTTGCCGTATGGCAGTGCTGCTGTGCTGCCGTTTGAACTGCAACACCGCAATACTGCATAACCGCAGCACTGAACTGACTTTTTTTGATAGCGGATCGATTGCCGAAGTGGTGGAATTGGTAGACACGCCATCTTGAGGGGGTGGTGGGTAATCCCCGTGGGGGTTCAAATCCCCCCTTCGGCACCATTAGATGAACCACAGGAGGAGAGGTGAGAATACCCCTCCTTTTGTTATTTTTAATAAGAAACGAATTATGCTAATGATAACGAATTGAACGGATGAAATTGAATTTATTAGTTGATATTCGCTGTTATTCGTTCTGTTCGTAATGGTTTCAACCATGGACGAAAATTCTCCTGAAGTGGTCACCGCCATTCAGGCGACCATTAAAGCATCAACACTCTGCCAAAAAATAAGGGTGGACCTTGTGGGCGGGGAGTCCATCCTGAAAAGCGATAAGAGCCCTGTGACGATTGCAGATTATGGGTCTCAGGCCATCATTTGTAAATTGATCAGAGAAAGATTCCCTAATGACACGATTGTCGCAGAGGAGGATTCAAAAGAATTAAGGAGACCGGATCGTTCAAAAATCCTTGAGCAGGTCACAAACTTTGTTAATGTTTTCGTTCCGGCTTCCTCTTCGGAGGAAGTGTGTTCTTGGATTGATTTCAGTTCCAATTCTATCAACGATCGTTTTTGGGCTTTAGACCCCATTGATGGAACAAAAGGGTTTCTCAGAGGAGATCAATATGCGATTGCCTTAGCGCTCATTGAAAATGGCGTGGTGAAATTAGGTCTCTTAGCCTGTCCTAACCTCTATGTGGATATCCACCAGCCTTTTGAGGAGAAAGGGTGCCTTTTTGTTGCGTTGAAGGGAAAAGGGTCAGTGCAGATGGATAGTAATAGTATGAACCAACAGGCCATCTCCGTTTCCAAAGTGAAGAGCCCCCCCGAAGCGATCATCACGGAAAGCGTTGAGCCCGACCATGCAGATCATCTTACTCATCAACGGCTTGCACAAAAATTGAATATTTCAAAGCCTTCCCTCAGAATGGATAGCCAGGCAAAATATGGGATTTTAGCAAGAGGGGAAGTCACCCTTTATCTTCGAGTCCCATCCCCTTCAGAGCCAGGGTACAAGGAAAACATTTGGGACCATGCTGCAGGATCGATCATTGCTGAAGAGGCTGGGGGAAAGGTGACAGATGTTTTAGGGCATCCATTAGATTTTTCATGTGGGATAAAAATGAAAAAGAATCACGGTGTAGTGGTGACTAATGGTATTTTACACGATGTGGTTCTAAAGGCATTGGAAATATGATAAAATACACCAAGAAATTCCAACAACCAAATTTCAAGTCATTCCTGATTAAGGGTATTTGAAATTCATTGGGCTGTTATCCTGAATTCATTTCAGGATCTCACCGCATGAACAAAACGAGATGCTGAACCAAGTTCAGCATGACCATATAGGCTTTCAAAATATAAGAAAAATACTCTTAGATTGAAGCGTTTAAGGATTTCATTAAGCAATCTTCAAGCAAAGTTAAGATTGAGTAAAGGGAGATTTAAAATGGAAAGAGCTTTTTCAGAGGTCATCCAGTCTGAAATCCCCAAGGAGTGTGTCCTGATCTCGGTGGGCCTGCCGGGAAGTTGGAAAAGTCCGGTGACGGAGGAGATTGCAAGATTGAAGGGGTTTCAGATTCTTCGATCCGATATAATCCGGCTGGAAGTTCTAAAGGGTGAGGATATCTTTGACAATAAAGTGGCTTCTGACCCGAATAGGAGAAAAAGGGTTTATGAAGAGATGTTCAGACGGGCGGAGAATACATTGAAGACGACCCAGGATGGGTTGATCTTGGACGCCACTTTTTTCACACAGGATTTGAGATCAAAGGCTGCTGAGTTGGCTGAAAAGGCCAATCGGAGTTTTGTCATTGCAGAATGTGTTTGCACAGAAGAGAGGTCCATTGAGCGGATTTCGAAAAGGACAAAAGAAAATTATGAGTCGAATGCATTAACCAAAGAGGCTTACTTAAATAATAAAACCTTGTTTCAACCCATTGATACGGCAGATTTTAAAAAACGGTTTAAGACGCTTCCGATCATCTACCTCACGATCGATACGGAATATGACACGCCCCCTGATTGGAAAATTAAAAAAATCGAAAAAAGATGACTCTAAACATCCCATTCCTACAAAAAGCGCTTCTCAATCCGGAGATCTATCCCGACCATCCCCGAACCATAAAATTTATTGAGACCCATATCTCCCTCCTTTTCTTAACAGGAAATCATGTTTACAAGTTGAAAAAGCCTGTAGATTTTGGATTCCTGGATTTCACCTCTCTTGAAAAAAGGAAATATTTTTGTGAGCAAGAGGTTAAGTTGAATCGGCGGCTCTCTCCGGATATTTATCTGGGTGTCGTGAGGATTACAAAAGAAGGCAATAAGATTTTTTTGGATGGAAGAGGGGAGTTAGTGGAGTATGCCGTTAAGATGAAACAGATTCCCGAAGAATTTCTGATGGACAAGTTGCTTGAAAAAAAACAAGTGACTTCCAGAATGATTGAGGCCGTCTCAGAAAAATTGGTAAAATTCTATTTCACCGCAGAGACCAATGATCTCATCAAAAGCTTTGCTAAACCAGAGCGCGTGAAACAAGATACTGATGAGAACTTCGAACAGACAGAGAAATATATTGATGTGACCATTCCCCGGGAAGTTTATGAAGAGGTGAAGAATAGGACAAACGAATATTTTAGAACGAGGGAGAATATTTTTCAGGAGAGGATCGCGACCGATCGAATTCGAGACTGCCATGGAGACCTTCGACTGGAACATATCTTCTGGGGGGAGGAGCTCTCTATTTTCGATTGCATTGAATTTAATGAGCGATTCCGCTACACGGATATTGCAGCGGACATCGGCTTTTTAGCGATGGATCTCGATTACCACGGCAGGCAGGATCTCAGCGGACATCTCATACGGGCCTTTATCGGGGAGTCGGGCGACCATGAATTAATGGAAGTGCTGGATTTCTACAAATGTTACCGAGCCTATGTCCGCGGGAAGGTGGAGAGTTTTCGGTTAGATGATTTCCATATCCCGGAAGAAGAAAAAAAAGAAGCCCTGAAAAGGGCCCAAAAATATTTCAACCTCGCCCACCGCTATGCTTTAAGGTTTTAAAACAATTTTTGTATTTATCCTTTTTCAATTTGTCTTCGTTTAACAGTCCTTGGTGTTGTTTAAGGAGGGAGAAAAAATGAATATCCAGGATTTAGAAAAGCTAATCAAGGAAAGGCGTTCGATCAGGCAGTGGAAAAAACAGGAAGTTCCGGACGAGCTCTTAAGGAAGGCGGTGGAGTTGGCGACATGGGCTCCCAATGGAGGTAATTATCAAGGATGGCGTTTCATCATTGTGAAGAAAAAAGAAATGATTGAGAAAATGGCAAGTGCCGTCCAGTCTGTTGCAGATAAAATTGCTTCTTGGCCGGAAGCGATGTCGTGGCAGGAAGATGTTAATCGTTATCAGAAGAATGCCTCCTTTTTCAGAAATGCCCCGGCTTGCATCGGAGTTTTTAGCGGTGTCTATCAAAGTCCTATGGATAAGGTATTGGTTGCCCGGGAATCCTTTGACCGTGAAGCGAAGGAGATCCTGGGATTTCGAAGATCAGCGCCTACAGCGATTCAGAGTGCAGCCGCTGCCGTGGCAACGATGCTTCTTGTGTTTCATCACATGGGGTTGGGGGCTGTCTGGCTGGTATCGCCCATTCAAGCCAAAAAAGAAATTGAAGCCATCTTAAAAGTTCCACCGGATATGGATCTCATCTGCCTGATCGCTGTGGGGTATCCTGATGAATCGCCTCAGAAGGGTAGAAAGCCTGTGGATCAGGTATTAGAATTTGTTTACTAATCCTGACAGGAGTTTGCGAACGTGACCGAAGGCAACCCTCGGCCTGCCTGGGATGCTTTGAAGCAACTCAGGTAACTTTATCCTTCGTTTTAATAATATCCAAAAAGATTTGAATCTGTTTTTCAACCTGTTTGGGGGCGTAGCTTCGTGAGTCAGTATGGTCAGCCTCAATCATCAGCCCAGGTTTTCCGGTTAGCCTGGTTATTTCCCGTTTGAGATCTAACTGACCCAGGGAGTAGGGTTTGCAGCTCCGATTGGAATGCATGATAAATCCATGGGCTTTATACTTTTCGATCAGATTGGCCATTTTCTGTATCTTATACTCTAAGCCGCGATTGAGATGAATGGTGGCATAGGCCTTGGCCAATCCATTCAAAGGTTGAGTCAAATCAATCTGATCCAGGGCCCAGGCCGAAGTATAGGTATCGGCGACCAGAACAGCTCCCTGGGAGGAAAGCATTTTAGAAAGGTTTCGAATATCGTACCAGATTGGAATGTTATCCCAGATGAGCCGTATTTCCTCACGGGTGAAAGCTCCCACACCCTTTTTCACTCTTTCTTCCATTTCTCTCTTGAGCTTTCTGTAATAACGGACTGCCCAGCGTGTTCCTCTTAAGGTGACAATAGGAGCCATGTGGATAAAAGCATCGAAGGCAGCTAAGGGGGCTGGATGATGGCGGGGCATGTCAAGAATCTCTTTCCACAAAGTGATCGTTTCAAAAGAACGGGAACAGACCTTTTGAAAACGTTTCTCTGAAAACGGATGTTTAAGCTGCTTCTCGAGAAACATGATATATTCTTTCATCTGATTCTGAACATAATTCAGGGTATGTTCTTCTATCTCATTGTGTATAAAGGGAGTGTCAAAGAAAAAGACAGGTACATTAAAGGCACGGGCTTGAAGCTCATACCATTTGATGACTGTTCCACAGATGTTGTTGCCACATACCAGAAAATCCGGTTCAGGGAGTTTTCCAAGAGGCCCTTTCCCAGTTAAGGAAGATCCAATATCCGTGAGCGCATAAGAGCAGAGATCATGGGAGTATCCTTTGTGTTCAGCGGCTTCACAGAGGGAGACTGACATCCGAGATGCTCCACACATCGCTCCATAATTTTCTGGATAAAATGGGAGGCCCCCCATTGCGTAGAGAGGTTCTACTGGGCCACCACTTGTAATCCATGCCACTTTTTTGCCAAACCAGTTTGGATGCTTTACCATAAAGTAATAAGCCATCATCAGGCGACGATACGCAG
>PEUO01000175.1 GCA_002780715.1 Deltaproteobacteria bacterium CG03_land_8_20_14_0_80_45_14 | reverse complement strand
TCGCTATGTTGCCCCCTCCCCTTAATCCCCTCCCACCAAGGGAGGGGAGACATTTTTGGTAAAGTTATTTATGAGTCAAAGCACTAGGAATTTTGTGAGTTTCATCAAAGTAACGTTTAAGTCCCCCAGCTTGGTCCGCAGGTAAAATCTGCTTGTGGGCACCATATCCGCTGCGAAACTCTTGAACTGTTCTGCAACCATCACATTCTTGCCCTTCCTGGCAACAAAATGGGCTGTCTCCAAACCTACAGATCCGCATCACATTGCGCATATCATCAAGAATCTTCCTTGACATAGCTTTCTTCCTATATTATCGTATTTTTTGCAATTAAAGAGAATATACTATATTGAACATTGAAAGCAAGCAAATTTGCCTGTTTGTCTGTTCAATATCAGGATATCAGGCAAAATTGCTCTATATGTAAATGTTATGCAAACAATCAATATCGAGTCATTATGAATGGATTGAGTAAATCACTCTTCAGAACTCTGCTCTTGACAGCAGTATTGATCTTTGTAGGGATTTTTCCATTATATGCTACTGATTTGCAGATGTTTTCCAATGCTCGATTGGTGAACAATCCATCAAATGATGGGGATAGCTTCTTTGTGGAATCTAATGGAAAATCTTTCCATGTAAGGCTTTATTTTGTTGACTGTCCTGAAACTTCTATCAGTTTCAAGAGCGATGCACAAAGGGTACGGGAACAAACACGATATTTTGGATTGTCCGATGCAGCACGTACTATTCATTTCGGTAACGAAGCAAAAACTTTTGTTGAACGTATCCTTGCTAAGCCTTTTACTGTTCATACAGTCTTTGCAAGTGCCTTGGGAAGGTCAGCCAAAGGCCGCATATATGGATTTATCACTACATCTGACGGAAATGACCTGGCGAGTCTACTCGTTAAAAATGGCTTTGCTCGTACTTATGGTATAGGCAGGGAAACGCCCAATGGTATACCACGTAATGAAATGATCGAAAGACTTCGCGATTTAGAGACTTCGGCAGTATTGAAACGTATCGGCATCTGGTCAGAAAGTGATCCAGAGCGGATTGCAGAATTCCGCGCAGAACAACGAAGTGAGGATCAGGAACTAAAGAAATTACAGAGTCAAGTGAAAAAAGCCCAATCCCCACAAGGCTTACTTGATCTAAACACTGCCAGCAAAGAAGAACTTATGTCTATCAATGGAATCAGTCCTATTCTTGCTGAAAGAATTGTAGCCAGCCGTCCATATAAAACCGTAGATGGTTTAATCAAAGTGAAGGGAATTGGTCCAAAAAAACTTGAAGAGATTCGTCCCTATGTTGTGGTAGGTAAAGAATAGAGGAATGGACATTTGCATCAAGTCGCTCTAGCGGACGTGCTACCACCCGCCGCTGAGCTTGGTCGTTATCCACTCTTTCAAATAGTAATCAGCAACCCTTGATATAGACCGGTCCTCAATCTTTGTAGGTGCTATACGTCAATCAAGAGTTAGCTTGACAATATAAAAGGGTTAGGCATGCATCAATGCGGTGGGCGAGATAACAATACTTATAAACGTCAGTTTTCTTTCTTCTCTTCATCCTCCAATTTTTTTAAGAAGGCCTGAATATAGACCCCCTTATCCTCTTTGACCCCCGCCTCCTTTTTCTGAATTACCGTTGCCTGGCACCCTTGCATTATATGCATTATCTGTTTTCCTAAATCATTTGTTCAAAACATTAACTGTGATATAATCATACAGAATGAACGACTATCGTTATGGATTGAGGATTCGAAATTAAGATGATCATTCAAGGGAAAATTCCAGGCGCAGAGCCTCCGGTGAACATCATCGTTGAGAATGGAAAGGTCATCCAGATCGAACCTTATCAAAAAGGATCTTCCTGTGACTTTGGCGGACCTGATCTTTACCTATGTTCAGGTTTTTTTGATCCCCAAGTAAACGGATTTGCTGGTGTGGATTTCAATAGCCCTCGTCTTACCCCTGAAGGGCTTCATCAGGCGGCCTACTCCCTGGCTTCCACTGGTGTCACTCGCTTTCTCCCCACTCTCATCACTTCCTCCCATGAGAGGATGGTGCGCCAGTTGAAAATCATTGCGGACACTTTAAGGGATGATTCTCTTCTCCAGAAGATGTGTCTTGGGATTCACCTTGAAGGACCCTACATTTCTCCTGAGGATGGACCCAGAGGGGTGCACCTGCGCAAGTTTGTCCGAGCTCCCCAGTGGGAAGAATTGGAGAAGTTTCAGGAGGTGTGCGAAGGCCGGATCAGGTGCGTGACTTTAGCTCCTGAGGTAGAGGGAGCGATTCCTTTTATCGAGAAAGCAACAGCCCATAGAATGGTGATTGGAATCGGACACACCAACGCCTCTGAAGAGGTGATCGAAGAGGCTGTTCAGGCTGGGGCCCGTCTCTCCTGTCACCTTGGAAATGCCACCCCCAAACCTCTTCCTCGCCATCAGAACCCAATCCAAAAACAGTTGTCCATGGATCCATTGATGGCAAGCATCATCACGGATGGGATTCACCTCCCCCATGATGTGGTGAAGAATTATGTTCGGGCAAAAGGGTTAGATCGAATCGTCCTGACAACCGATAGCATGGCCGGAGCAGGAGCTCCTCCGGGAAGATATACAATGGGAGATTTAGAAGTGGAAGTAGGTCCTGATCGGACCGCCCGGTTAGTGGGTAACTCTCGCCTGGCAGGTTCCACCCTGACCATGGATCGTGCCATTACCAATGTCATTCGGTTTGCAGGGATTGATTTGACTTCAGCGATTCATATGGCAGCGATAAATGCTCAAAAACTATTTCCAGAAGTGAAAGGAGAAATTATTCCAGGCCATTCTGCTGATTTAGCGCTGTTTGAATATCAAGAGGAACTGGTGGTTCAATCCACATGGATGGATGGGGAGAAGATATTTTAGAAGTATGATAAGATGAGTTAACCTTAACGTTGCAAAAAAGACTCCAAAACAGACCCGGCGGGTGCACTGGAAGAGCCTTGTAGCGGAACCTTTAGGATGCAAAGCACTACGATACGCCAACTTTGCTGGACTTCACTCTTGGCGAGGTCCTTTATAACCCATACAATGTCCACCTAACCCGCATTACAAGGCTTTGGAAGTGTTCCCGACGGGTCTGCTTAATGCAACTGGGAGGTTAAAACTTAGAACAGGAGGGTGAGCTATGAAATCAATTCGTTGGTTATTTATTCTTTCTTTAGGCTTTTTTGTACTGGGTTGTGCAAAGTTAGGGACGTACTCTCTTTATCTCCGATATCAACCCGTGAGGGAATTTACATCCCTTCAACAGAAGATTGGTTTGACGCTTGCTATGGCGCCTTTTAAAGATGAGAGGCCGGATACCTACTATATTGGTTTCCACAGCAACCTTCAAGGAGATTCCAATTATTTCAAAAGCCGTCCTTTTCCATTGGAAAGGGCGATCAAGGAGTCTCTATCGGATGCCCTTTCCCGCCATGGAGTGAAAACCATTCCCATCTCCAATTGGGACGGAAAACCTGAATCTTTGAAGAATATGGAGACCGATTCTGTACTGATGATCGAAATCAAGAGATTCTGGACAGAGGGAAAAGCATCTCTGTTCAGAACAAATATTAAAACCGCGGTTCAATTGGTGATTCATTTGGGGGTAAAGAAAGAAGCAAAGGTTTTCACACGAAATGTGGAGGTGGAGAAGGAGGTGACAGAGACGAGGTCAACACCAGAAGGGGTTGAGGCAATGTTCAACCAAATTCTGACTGATATTTTTGATTCCTATTTTTCTAATCCCTATTAGGCAACCCTCTCCTCCTCCCCCCATAGTCCCGGTGTTGCCGGGACGAGGGACGGGCATCGAGGGAGAGGGAGAAATAGCGGATGCCAAGAGGAGGTAAAAACCATGAAGATCTTTTTATGGGTAACATTTTTAATGCTTATCGGTGTAGCGATTTTCGCTGTCCAAAATTCAGCCGCGCCTCTTATCACGATAAGATTTCTCCTATGGAAATTCGAGACCTCTCTGGTTTATGCCATCCTGGGATCGATCGGCGTAGGAATTCTTCTTGCTCTTTTTCTCTGGATTTCAAAGGCCATTGGTTCCTCCGCTCAGAAGAAAGACTTACACAAAGAGATAGGCGCCGCTTAGGCTTTGGCTTTTGGTGAGCAAAAGAAAGGGTTGGAAATTATGAAAGGGGTAAAGCTTTTCAAAGTCATAGGGATACAGATTTCTTTAAATTACACCTGGTTCATCGTCTTTGGGCTGATCGCCTGGAGTTTGGCCAGTGGATACTTTCCCTCCCATTACCCTGATCTGAATCCATCAGCCCACTGGATTATGGGGTTTCTTGGGGCTTTCTTTCTTTTCCTCAGCGTCCTGGTTCACGAACTGACTCATTCCTACATCGCTAAGAGGGAAGGCATCGAAGTTAAAGAGATCATCCTATTCATCTTTGGCGGTGTCTCTCAATTGACCAAAGAGTTAGAGGATTCAAAGAAGGAATTGAAAGTGGCGATCGGAGGACCTCTCTCCAGTCTTGTCCTCGCCCTGATCTTCTGGATCCTGTTCAAGGCAACCCTCCGGTCGCCTCACCTCATCCTCTTCACCGGTCTCCTGTGGTATCTGGCCTTTATCAACCTATCCCTGGCCGTCTTTAATCTGATTCCTGGATTTCCGCTGGATGGCGGCAGGGTTCTTCGAGCTCTCTACTGGAGAAAGACCGGCAGCCTGAAGAAGGCAACACGAATCGCTTCAGAGACTGGAAAGTGGATCGGGATAGGTATCATTCTTTTAGGCCTTTTTGGGATATTAACGGGGAATCTCATCGGTGGGTTTTGGTTCGTCATCATCGGAATCTTTTTAAGGTCTGCTGCAGAAGGGGGATTTCAGCAGGTGGTGATGAAGGGAGCCCTTGAAGGAGTGAAGGTGAGGGAATTGATGAGCCGGGATGTGATTTCGGTTCCGCCCTCCCTTCATATTCACCAGTTGGTGGAAGATTTTTATCTCACCCACAAACATATCACTTACCCCGTGATAGAAGGAGAGAGAATGATTGGCCTCATCACCTTGAAACAGGTCAAAGAGGTTCTGCGGGATCAGTGGATGGTAAAAACAGTGAGAGAAGTGATGATGCCCATCCGGGAGGAGATCATCCTCGATCCAGACAGTGAGGCAGTGGATGCACTGCAAAAGATGATCCGGACAGGAGAGGGACGCCTTCCCGTGGTGAAAGATGGAAAGGCAGTGGGGATGATTACTCGAAAAGATATCCTAAATCTTCTCGAAATCAAGACAGATCTGATGGAGTGAAAAAGAAAGGGGAAACATCCGTGGCTGAAAAGAAGAGACGAAAGACAAAGATTGTTTGCACCATTGGTCCGGCGAGCGAGTCGCCTCAGATCCTAAAAGTCCTGATCCAGGCAGGGATGAATGTGGCCCGACTAAATTTTTCTCATGGGACTCATGAAGAGCATTTGAGGAAGATCAAAACCATTCGTCAAATTTCTGACCGATTGAAACAGCCCGTAGCCATTCTTCAAGATCTTGGCGGTCCAAAAATTCGGATCGGCATGATGAAAGAGGGGGGAGTGGAGTTAAAAAGAGGAAAGGAATTTTTTCTGACCAGCCAGGTCCTTATCGGCGACGAGACCCAAGCCACCGTTACTTATTCCGCTCTTCCCGGCGAAGTAAAATTAGGGGATAGGATTCTTCTTGCCGATGGAACGATTGAGCTTCAAGTCTTAGAAAGTAACGGGAAGAATATTCGATGTCAGGTGATCGTGGGAGGAATCTTAACCTCCCACAAGGGCATGAATTTCCCAACCGGAACCCTTCAGGTGACAACCTTCACAGAGAAGGATCATGAGGATCTTCTCTTCGGCATTCAACATGGCGTGGATTTGGTCGGTCTCTCCTATATCCAAAGAGCCGATGACATCGAAGGCGTTAAAAGAATTTTAAAGAAGGAGTCCGCCGATATTCCTGTCATTGCCAAAATCGAAAGGAAAGAGGCTTTAGAAAAGATCGATGAAATTATTCTGGCTTCAGATGGAATCATGGTCGCCCGGGGAGATTTAGGTTTGGAAACTCCGATTGAAAAAATTCCAAATGTTCAAAAGAAGTTGATTCAGAAGGCCAACGCCTTAGGGAAACCGGTGATCACTGCCACCCAAATGCTTCGCTCGATGGTTGACCATACTCAACCCACTCGAGCAGAGGTCACTGATGTGGTCAATGCCATTTATGACGGGACCGATGCAGTCATGCTTTCGGAGGAAACGGCTATTGGCCAATTTCCTGTCGAAGCTTTCCAGATGATGGCAAAGATTGCTCAGTCAGCAGAAGAAGAGTTTCCCCACCCTCTATTTTTAAGGAGGGAAACAGACAAAGAGATGAATCTCCAACAGGCGATCAGCAAAGCTGCTTCTTTACTTTCAGAGGAAGTGGGAGCAAAGGCGATCGTTACTCCGACTGAATCAGGAAGTACGGCACGTTGGGTATCGAGATTTCGGCCCAAACAACCGATCCTTGCCTTGAGCCGGCACCTCTCAACAGTCAGAAGGCTTAATCTTTGCTGGGGAGTCTATCCTGTTCTCGTCTCAGACTGGAAAGATACGGATGAGATGTTAGAGAGGTCGAAGAGAATGCCCAAAGAATTGGGAATGACCTCAGAAGGAGAAAAGATCGTCATCATCGCCGGGGTTCCGATCAGCATTCCTGGAACCACAAATCTTATTAAAGTGGAAGTTGTAGAGTAATTTGTCCTCTTTCTAAGAGAAGGGATGTGTCCAGCAATTCTCGGTGAGTTC
>PEUO01000035.1 GCA_002780715.1 Deltaproteobacteria bacterium CG03_land_8_20_14_0_80_45_14 | reverse complement strand
AACTTCCATCCAGTAGTTCAATTTTTGGTATGAGTTTTGCTTTTTATCCATTTCAGACTAAGTGGAGGTTGCCGTTATGAATGATTCCATAAAATCGAGGGGGTTTTCATTGATTGAAATACTCATTGCCCTTGTCATTTTATCTATCTCATTATTGGCGCTTGCGGCTTTAATGGTGACGACAACTCAAAACAATTCATTTGGGGGTCATTTGACAGAAGCGTCCACATTCGCTCAAGACAAGCTAGAAGAGTTGAGGGCTGGTTCCTGGGTTACCATCACCCCGGGATCGGACCTGATACCCCATCCCAATGGGATCAATTATTCGAGAATCTGGAATGTTGCCACAAATGGTAATCTCAAAACAATCACCATGACAGTTAATTGGAATGATCAGACTTCTCACTCTATCAATTTCCTTTCAGTCATTTCTCAATGAGGTCTGTCCATGAAAAATCAAAACCGTATAAACAGAAGAGGTATTACTCTCATCGAATTGTTGGTGGCCTTGGTCATTTGCGGACTGGTGATTGCAGGAATTTATCGGGTCTTCGTTGCCCAAAGTAAAACCTATACCGTTCAAGATCAAGTGGTAGAGGTCCAACAAAATATCAGAAGCGCCATGGAGATTTTATTGAGGGACCTTCGAATGACGGGGTTCGACAGTGACAGTGTAACCTCTAAAATTAGTATTGCCAATCCCATCATACCAGGTGATCATTCCGTAACAATAAATTACGAATACGACGATACCCATCGGCATGAAATAACCTATTCGTTATTGAATGGAAATTTAACCCGACAATTGACCATATTTCCAGATGTGGGCCCGTCAAGTTCTACCACAGAAAATATATTAGAAAATGTTGAGGCTCTTGATTTCACGTACGGCGTGGATACGAATGATGACGGGACCCTGGACGCTTGGGTGTCGGCAGGGGCGATTGGGACAGCGAAGGTAGTGGCTGCCCGAGCGGCCTTAACCGCAAAACCCGACCAAACCAATACTGATGTCAAAAATTGGGTTTCTCCAAGAACCTTAACCTCTGCGGTAACGCTAAGAAATCAATGTCTTAGATAGGCGAACCGATGAGATAGAAAGCTAAAAGGCCATAATCATTTATAAGTGAGGAGCACGAAATATGATGATCAAACCAGTTGCCATTTTTAAAAATCAATCGGGTGTCGCGTTGGTCATTGCCCTTATTATGATGGTTGTTTTAACAGTCATCGCTCTTGCTTCAACCTTTACCTCCATATTTGAAATTAAACTCTCAGGAAACAAAAGGGGATCAACCGATGCCTTTTATGCGGCGGACAGTGGCGTTCAAATCGTGTTAGCCAATGTGGCCAACTTTGCTTACAGCGGTAATTCCACTTCCGTCGCTCTTAATCCAAATCCCACCGGCGCTGTAGTAAAAATCAACCGCGAACTGAAGACGGATGGGACACCCCGAGATGATGCACCACGGGGGATCGGGATAAGTGCTACCGCTTTTGAATTTGGTCATCATCTTGTAGAATCGACAGCCCGCGATCAGATAGAAATAGGTCCCATGAGATCCACATGCACTATTCGAGAGAAGGTGGTTCAGTTGTTGCCTACCCTTCAAGGAGGAGCCCCATGAAAAAGGTCTTCATCATCTTATTATTTATCATTTTGTTTTCTTCGCCTCTCCCGGTGATCGCTTTAGATACCGATATCTACATCTCCACCTATGCTGAGATGCAGATACACCCCGACGCACTCTTCATCCTCGACCTCTCAGGAAGCATGAGGTGGACGCCTGCCGGGGCGACGATGTATATTGATACAACCAAATCGTGTGGATCCGACACAGCGTATTATGCCAATTCTGATACCGGACACACAAAGCCATGTAGCATTAATCCCTATGGAACCGTCCCAAAATACAGTGATGAGACCTGTTCTGGGCCATTTTACCGAACGTCCAGGGAGGGATATTCCACCGACTGCAGCCGCATTGAGATTGCCAAAAGGGCAATCCGTTATATTCTCGATGACGATGGAGATGGAACCATCGAAGAAGATGATGAGACCAGCCTTGGTATCCGTTTCGGGTATATGAGGTTTACAGATGGGAATGACACAGGGGGAGACTACAATAGTGGTCATATTCAACTTAGAAAAGGAATCGGTACCCCCTACAATGAGATCATGACTTCCGTGAATGGCGAGACTGCCAATTCGGGCACGCCCCTTGACAGCGCCTTAAATGAAGCGAGGTCGTACCTGAATTATCATAAATCAAACGATAATGCAGCGGAATGCCGTCTTAAGTTTGTCCTGCTCATTTCTGACGGCGCGGATACCTACTATTGCAGTGGAAGTGGCAGTGAGGGTCAAACAACTCAATATAAACGAAGAAGAGCAACGGTGGCGAAGGCAAAAGAATTGGCAGATGCCGGTTATAATGTCTTCGTGGTGGGGTTTGGGGCGCAAATGCCGCATTATTTGCGAAATACGTTGAATTGGGCCGCTTATTTTGGTAAGACCAAAAATAATCTTGATACCCAATCAGGGGATACCAGCGCCTATAACCCTGATTTGGTCCCTAATTTGTGTGCTGATTCCTCGACAAGTCATCACAATATTGAGGGCGATGGGGATCATTATTTTGCCACCTCCAATGACCCCGGCGAACTTCCCCTTTCAGGGTACGCTTTCTTAGCATCGGACGCCACACAATTAAACGAAGCGTTAAAGGCCATCTCCCAATATATCTCTGCCTTGATGAAGGAATCGACCGCATACGTCGCCCCTGTTGTCCCGATCAGCCAGTATACGAGTTATGATGCCGGAGACAGACTCTATTTGGGAATGTTCAAACCCGGTGACAGGTCCCTTTGGAAAGGAAATATCAAGAAGTTTGGAATCGCCACAACGAGTAGTGGCGACATTCAGATTGGAGACGTTCTGGACAGTTATGGTGCACTGGCCATGAACGAGTTAAATGAGATACGATGTGATTCGAATTACCCGGCCCCTGGCACTTACTGTGCGAGATCTTACTGGAGCTCGATAGATGATGGGGGGGATGTTGAAAAAGGAGGGGTCGGAGAGGTCTTACTCAATAGAACATCAGCGAGAAATATCTATACCTATTTAGGAAATCCTAACCTGACCGATTCCTCAAACGCCTTTACTCTCGCCAATGCAGGAGTGACAGCGATATTACTGGATGTGGATACAACGGGAAGAGAAAAGATCATCAATTTCATTCATGGACTGGATGCCTATGACTGGAATGGCGATTGCGGTCCCCCCGGCCCGACCCTTGGCGAGGACACCCCGGATGGGGTGACCGATGTAAAAAGATGTTGGATCCTGGGGTCCTTTGTTCATTCGAGGCCTCTGGTCATACACTATGGAGCAGATCAATCCGTCATTTATGCTGGCGCCAATGACGGGATGCTCCACGCCTTCGACAACCAAACAGGCGAAGAGCTCTGGGCCTTTATCCCTCCCAATTTGCTCTCCAAGCTGAAGAACTTGAATGGAAATTTGATTGAATTTTTTGTCGACGGCTCTCCAAAGGGCTATCTCGAAAGGGATGAGTCGGGGAATTTGACAAAAGCCATCATCATTTTTGGTCAGAGAAGAGGAGGAAACCGGTATATCGCTTTGGATGTGACGAATCGTTTTTCTCCGAGGTTTCTCTATGAAATCGGACCGTCCACCACGGGGTTTTCAGAATTGGGTCAAACATGGAGCACCCCACGAATCTCAAAAATTAAGAACGGGACAGGAACCAAGTGGATGGCCTTCTTTACGGGGGGGTACGATGTGAACCAGGACAATGTCCCGGTGACGGCATCTGACACAGCAGGGAGAGCCATTTATGCGATTGATATATTGACCGGGGAGCTCCTTTGGAAATATTCATACAGCGAAAACCCGGCCATGACGTATTCCATTCCCAGCGATATTGCCGGATTGGACACGAATGCGGATAGCAAGATTGATAGACTCTATGTGGGAGATATGGGCGGGAGGATGTGGAGGTTTGATATTGGAGATGCAGAGGATACCTCCAGTTGGTCAGGAAGGATTATTTTCAACGCCCATACCGGTGCGAAGATTTTTTATCCTCCAGATGTCACTCTCGAAAAAGATAATTTTGATTACGAGATGTTGTTCTTTGGAACGGGGGACCGCGAAAACCCCAAGGGGATCACGGAAGTAAACAGGCTGTATGCCTTGAAGGACCGGTTGCCTTACCCGCACACCCCGATGACGGAAGCTGACCTAAAGGATGTCACAGAGGATCTATTGCAAGCCTCCGGCACGACGGAGGAGGAAAAGGCGGCTATCCTATCCGACCTGAGTCAAAAGAACGGGTGGTTCATAAAATTGGATCAGAGACCAGGGGAAAAGTGTGTCTCCACCCCCGTCACCTTCTATGGAGGAGTCTACTACTCGACCTTTTCGCCGACCCTTGAGGGACAAGTAAGCATCTGTCATCTCGGAGAGGGCACGGGCACGCTCTATATTCTTGATTACAAAACAGGGAAAGCGATATTCAACCTCGACCCGACCAATGATAGCTTGGAGGAAAAAGTCATACGCCGAACTGATCGAGCCAAGGTCATCGGACCGGGGATACCCTCGGGAGTCATTATCACCTTTATTAGCGGGCAAGCCACGGCATATGTTGGCGTCGGAGGCGGGGTTTTTCTTCCGGAACTTAAGAAGACAAAGCCTCTTATTCCGCTCAATTGGAGAGTTCTTTTTTAGGCAGGGAAGTTGAGGTTCAGAAAAAATTTGAGTGATGGGAGGTAGGCGGAATGAATCTAAAAAAAGTTATCCTGATAAAAAGTCTGATTTTCCTCATCATCTTGCTTTCCTATGGCAACGGCCTCTCGCAAGGAGACGAAGAGACCTTTTCATTCTCCGGGGTGATCAAGGAAATTTCGAGAGACTATCAGTCGATGGTGGTGAACGATAAGAAGTTTTCCATATCCCACGGAACTAAGGTGTTCAACCAAAAAGGCCGAGCGCTCAAGATAGATTATTTAAAGTCAAACCTCGACGTGGCCATAGACGGCGTTCGCCATGGCAATGCGTTTATCATTAAGAAGATTGTCGTGGTAGAGGACAGAGGGGTGTAAAGAATAGTCCTTCAATTCATTTTTTGACTTTTAAAACGCAAAGGGCTATGGTAGTTTTTAATGGAATTCTCATGAGATCTTACTGAAGGGCCATAACCCGATGGACAAATAAAATTGGGCAAATAGGAGAAATATATTTATAAAAAAGATGAATCACAAAGGGATCACATTAATTGAGTTAGTTATTGTAATGGTGATTATTGCCATCGGGGCTGTATTATTGGTTCCCAATATTGGCGCATGGCTGCCCAATTACCGCCTGAGAAGTGGAACCAGAGATGTTGTCTCAACACTTAGAATGGCCCAGATGAAAGCGGTCTCAACCAATATGCCTTACGGAGTGGGTTTTGATGCCAATGCATGCCAACTTTATCGATCGTCAGGCGGCTTAATCCCTGAAGGGAGTCCCGTTAACCTTCCGAGTGGAGTGCAATTTAACAACAATACATTTCCTGTCGATGGCGCCTTGGGTAAACCTTTTGCACAATTCAATCCTAATTCTTCTATGGCTTCTGGCGGAATAATCACATTACAGAATCCCAAAGGAACCGAAAGACAAATCACTTTCAATCCCTCGACTGGCAGGGTGAATGTCAATTAATAGGGACACATCCCAGCAATTCTCGGCGAAAATACAGCGAGATTCTTCAGTCGCTAGGGCTTCTTTCGACTACGCTCAGGACAGGCTCTTCAGAATGACATTACGAAAGTCCCCAGTTGTCATTCTGAGCCCTTCGCCATGTGTCACCCTGACCCTGAGTGAACCTAAGGGGAAGGGTCTC